>JAKAIH010000020.1 GCA_021825225.1 Pseudomonadota bacterium | reverse complement strand
AAATTGCACGCAATCCCGGGGAGGTTGATCCGGGAGGGAGATTTCTCCCCGATTCGCAACAGTCCAATATACCTACCGTGCGGGCCGTCCAGATACCGATTACGCTGGTGTTCGTTGCCGGGATAAGTGCTGCGCCGCATTGCCGTGCCGATGTGTTCGTGCGCGACGACATCATCACCGACCCCGATCCGGCGCGATTCACCGTTTGTTATGACTACGGCTGCGCCAGCCTTGCCTCGCTAAAGCTGAGCGAGGATCAGTGGCAGCGGGTGCGCGCCGCGTTTGCGCAGCCGGCGGATACGGCGGCAGCTGAACGCGAGCAGATCCGAGTTGCCATTGCGTTGTTCGAGACCGTTGTCGGCGCAATGACCGGGACCTCGGGCGACAAGGGCGGCAGCTGGCCGGGACTGGGGTTGCCCGGACAGATGGACTGCATCGATGAGTCGATCAACACCACGATTTATCTGACCATGCTGCAAAAGTACGGTCTGCTGCGCTGGCACAATGTCGCAGATCGCGCCACGCGCTGGTCGCTGTTCACCTGGCCGCACACTACCGCAGTGATCGAGGAGCGCGGAACTCGACGCGAGTGGGCAGTCGATTCCTGGTTTCTCGACAACGGCAGGCCGCCGTTCGTGTTGCCGCTGAAAACCTGGAGAGACGGCTGGAATCCGCCGCGACTGAATCCTGCGGCCGCAGTCGGCGCCCCCGATGGCGCAAGCAATTGATCGGCCGCGTACGCTCGCTGCAACCGGGGAGAATTTAGGAGAACCATGAAAACCACAGGCCCATACGACTATGTCATCGCCGGCGGTGGCACTGCGGGCTGCCTGCTCGCGAACCGCCTGTCGGCCGATCCGAACAATACAGTGCTGTTGCTCGAGGCCGGCGGCAAGGATGACTGGATCTGGATCCATATTCCTGTAGGCTACCTCTACTGCATCGGCAATCCGCGTACCGACTGGTGCTACCGGACCGAGCCCGATCCCGGGCTCAACGGTCGTTCCATCCTCTATGCGCGCGGGCGCGTGCTCGGCGGCAGTTCCTCCATCAATGCCATGCTCTATCTGCGCGGACAGGAACGCGATTATGACGAGTGGGCGCGCCACAGCGGCGATCCCGGCTGGTCCTGGCAGAGCGTGTTGCCGGTCTTCAGGAAATCCGAGGACCACTGGCGCGGCGCCGACGCCTTCCACGGTGCGCGCGCCGCGGACGAAGCCGACGGACATGAGTGGCGCGTCGAGCGCCAGCGGCTGTCCTGGGAGATACTGGATGCGTTTCGCGACGCCGCGCTCGAGACCGGCATCGCCAAGGTCGAGGACTTCAACCGCGGCGACAATGGCGGCAGCTCCAAATTCGAAGTGAACCAGCGCCGCGGCGTGCGCGTGAACAGCGCGAAGGCCTTCCTGCGTCCGGCGCTGAACCGGCCGAACCTCAGCGTGGTCACCGGGGCGCAGGTAAACAAGCTGCGGCTCGAAGGCAGGCGCGTGCTGGGCGTCGAGTACACGCGCGGCAGCGAGGAAGTTTTCGCCGCCGCGAAGCGCGACACCATCCTCGCTGCGGGTGCGATCGGCAGCCCGCAAATTCTGCAGCTCTCAGGCATCGGGCCGGGCGCGCTGCTGCAGCGCCACGGCATAGCGCTGTCCCACGAGCTGCCGGTTGGCGAGAACCTGCAGGATCACCTGCAATTGCGCATGGCGTTCAAAGTGCAGAACGTGCTCACGCTCAATACCATGGCCAATTCCTGGTGGGGCAAGGCGAAGATGGCGCTGGAATACGCGCTGCACCGCACCGGCCCCCTGACCATGGCGCCGTCGCAGCTCGGCGCGTTCCTGAAAAGCGACCCCGCGCAGGCTACGCCCAACCTGGAGTTCCACGTGCAGCCCCTGTCGCTCGACAAGTTCGGCGATCCTTTGCATCCGTTCCCTGCGTTCACCGCGAGCGTGTGCAATCTGCGTCCGGCCTCGCGCGGCCATGTGCGCATCAAGTCGCCGGATGCGCGCGCCCATCCGGCGATCATGCTCAACTATCTCTCCGCGCCGCAGGACCAGGCCATCGCGGTACAATCGCTGCGGCTGGCGCGCAGCATCGTGCTCGGCACCCGGACGATGAAGAAATACGCACCCGAGGAATTCCTGCCGGGCCCGGGATTTGCGACGGACGAACAGCTGGTGGAGGCCGCGGGCAATATCGGCACCACCATCTTTCATCCGGTGGGAACCTGCAAAATGGGACGCGCGGACGATGCCACGGCAGTGGTCGATCCGCAGCTGCGCGTGCGCGGCATCGAGCGGCTGCGCGTGATCGACGCCTCGATCATGCCGGCGATTACCTCGGGCAATACCAATTCCCCCACGCTGATGATCGCCGAACGCGGCGCAATGATAGTGCAGAGCAGCCGGGAATAAGCCGTCCGGTTTGCAATAATGAATCGGGCGCAAGCTGGTAAAATACACAGCTTATCGCTCCCGCTGACCGTTTCACCTCACTCACCTAACTAGGAAATTCCAACATGTCTATCAAGCCCGCGATTCTGCTGGCCGGCGCTGCTTCCTTGCTGACTCTGATCGCCTGCACTTCCAAGGACGCCGTACAAGGCAGCGCGCCGGTCAAGGAGGCGGTGGCAGCCACCGTCAACGGTACGCCCATCAGCGAGCGCCTTGTCGACCTGATGCTCAAGCAGCGCGCGGGTCTGGGGCGGGATGCGGGCCCCGAGGCGCGCAAGGCATTCATCGATCGTCTGGCGATGCAGCTGCTGATCTCACAGGAAGCGGTCAAGAAGGGGTTGGACAAGGCGCCCGAAGTGGCGGATCAGGTCGAACTGATCAAACAATCGGTCCTGGTTGACGCCTTTGTCCAGGACTACCTCAAGAACAATCCTGTCAGCGAGGACGCGCTCAAGGCCGAGTACGAGAAGCTCAAGACGCAGAGCGCTGGCACCGAGTACAAGGCGCGCCACATCCTGGTCGACAAGGAAGCGGATGCCAAGGACATTATCGCCAAGCTGAACAAGAACCCGAAAGCGTTCGAGGCGCTGGCCAAGGAAAAATCCAAGGATCCGGGTTCCAAAACCAATGGCGGCGACTTGGGCTGGTTCGACCCCAGCGGCATGGTTCCGGAATTCGGCGCTGCGGTGAGCAAGCTGGCCAAAGGCAAGTTCACCGAAGAGCCGGTGAAGACGCAATTCGGCTATCACGTGATCCTGCTGGAAGATTCCCGTCCGAAAGCGGTTCCGCCGCTGGATCAACTGAAGCCCTCACTGATGCGGCAGCTGCAGGAACAGAATCTGCAAAAGGTATTCGACGACATGAAGGCGAAGGCCAAGATCGAAATCGCGCAGGCGTCCATTGCGGCGCCTGCTGCGGAAGCCAAACCCGCGGATTCCGGCAAGAAATAGCCCCCGGGCCAGGTATTTTGAGAGTGAGCTCATAGCCAAGGAGGAGCGTAGATGAGCATACGTGCCGAACTTGAAGCCGCCCTGGCAAGGGCAGAGGCCGACTGGCGCCGCGCAAACGAGGGCTTGATCAAGGCGCAAGCCGACCTGCTCAAGGCAAACGCTGGCTGGGATAAGATCGTCACCGAACGGCGCAAGGCGGACACCGACCGGCGCAGGCCGGGCTCGGTCTGGGACAATATGTTCCCCGACCGGCGCGTCGCCGGCGTCGACCGGCGCATTTCGGACGCCGAGTTGATGGCTCTGTCCAGGGCGGTCGAAAGCCGCGACAAGGCCTACGCCGGGAGGAGTAAAGCGGAGGCCGACTGGGCTGCAGCAGAGGCCTGGCTGAACGCGGCTGCGATCGCACGAGACCAGGCCATCGCCGCTCTCGAAGCGCTCAACCAGACGCCAGGCGCATAGGCAGGCGCGCCGCCCGCCGGCCCCGGGCGCCAGTCTCCGGCCGGCCGCGATGCAGCGGCCGAAATGCATAACGAGGCCGCATCAAGCTGAATTGAAGCCTGCCCGCAGTCAGGGCGGATGTCTTCTTTCTTGACAATATATCATATCGTGATATATAAATGCGCTGGCGTGCGGCTGCTGATGCGCGCCAGCGCAGCCTCGGCTGTTCAGCGAATTTGGCCGGTTTGAAGAAAGGAGCTAGCCGTGAATCCATTACAAATGCCGAACATGATGTTCTCGTTTCATCGCGGGTGGGATGAACTGATCAGGATTCATCCGTCTGTTTCCCGTTTGTTCGTCCTGATGGTTTTGCCTCTTTCCCTGCTGCCGCCGGCGATGATCTATTACGCGGGAGGGAATTACGGCGAGATTTTCGCCGCGGGAGTTTCGCCTGCACAGTGGCATGCCGCTGCCGCGATATTCTTTATCGCCGAATTGCTCACCGTTCCGGCGATGGCAACGCTGAACTACCTCGCCTGTCGCGCCAACGGCGTCGCGGCGGGCTATCACGAGTGTTTCACCGTCGCGGCCATTGCTCCGGTTCCGATGTGGCTTTCGTCCCTCGTATTGTTCGTCCCGAATCTGGCGGTATGCGTGACCGTCGGCGGACTGGGCCTGCTGTGCTCGCTGGCACTGACCTATCGCGGCGTATACGCGCTGTTTCGCATGCACGAAGACATCCGGGCGCTGCAAATGGCGACTGTGATCACCGGCGCCGGACTGCTCGCCTGGCTGCTGCTGATGCAGATCGTGCTGGTGCATTGATACCGACAGCGACGCTGCGTGCTTGCCAGCGCGGCAGTATTGGGCGACGATGCCGGATGTATCCCAGATTCTCCAGTCTGTCGAATCCGCCGTGCCAAAGCCCGATGCCGTTCCGCTGAACAAGCGCGATTTTGAAACGCTTGCGGATTTTCGCTATCAGATCCGCAAGTTCGTCAGATTCAGCGAACATCTCGCCCGGCAGCACGGGATCAAACCGCAGCAATACCTGTTGCTGTTGCAGATCAAGGGCTATCCCGGTCGCGATTGGGCGACCGTCGGAGAACTCGCCGAGCGCCTGCAGGCGCAGCACCACGGCGTGGTGGCGCTGATTTCGCGCTGCGAAAAGCTGGGCTTCGTGGAACGCCGCCGCTCCTCCGAAGACCGGCGGCGGATCGAAATCCGCCTGCTGGCAAAAGGCGAGACGGTGCTCGACAAGCTGGCGCGCCTGCACCGCGCCGAGTTGCTGTCGCTGCAGGGGCGTTTCATCGTTCCCGATATGCGGGCCTTCGACCGCCACTAGTTCTTGCGCGCCACGGCCGCGACTATTGCGAGCGCGTCCGACTGCATGCCGCCGCCGTGCCTCCTGGCTTCAAACGCGAGGCGGCTGCAGCGCCGCCCCGCGTGCCTGTGTCCTAGCGAAAACGTCCGCGAGGTCCGCCGTATGCCTGTGGGCAGTTTCCCGGCCCGTAGCCGCCCAAGCTTTGATTGGCCATCGCCTGTTGCTCCGGGGTGAGCGCCGCATAGAGGTTCTTCAGCGCCGCTGCGTTGGCCTCGAGTTCGGCTTCGCGCTGCTTCATGATTTCCGCCTGCTGGGCGAGAAATTCCGGCGCCGAGCCGGCGCCGCGCGCCTGCTGCATCTTGGCGAGCCAGGTCTGCCGGTTTTCGCTCTGTCGCTTGGCGGTATTGGCGAAAGCCTGCCATGCGCCGTCCTGCTTGGCCGTGATTCCGAGTTGCGCTTTCAGCGCCGCCAGGTTGTCATCCACATTGCCGTAGCCGCCGAACATTGCCTGCGGCCCCATGCCGTAGCCCGGGCCCCTGCCGGAAGCGCGCATGCCCCAGCCGGGTCCCATGCCGTGGCCCATGCCATAGCCTGGGCCCATGCCGTATCCGGGCCCGTAGCCGCCCATGTGCCAGCCGCCCCAGCCCGGACCGTAGCCTTGCGCGCTAACCGCGGCCGCCGCCAGGCCCAGGGACAAGGCCGCGCCCAAAGTCATCAGAATCTTCGCTGCCCGTTTCATGATCTGCTCTCCATTCAGTGAGTTTCGGCAATCTGCGTAGCCCCGAGATACCGCGTCGGGTCATCCGGCCGCATCGATTGCCATTGCAACACGCGCATGTAAATTCCACGTTGTGATGTTGTACGCGCAGGTAGCACGGGACCGGTATTGATACACAAGCGTACAAATAGCTGGCCGTGCGTTGCCCGTTATTGATTGCACAGCGCAATTCGCAGATACTGCGTGGCGCGTACGCCAGTGCGCCGAATCTGGCGTAGCCAACCATTACGAGGACCGGCCATCATGTCAGCCAGAAAGTTGTTCGTTGCAGCGAGCGCGATGATGGGATTGGCGCTCGGCATATCGGGCGCTGCGGCGCAGCAGCAACACGATCCCGGAGCACCCGATGCCGAGATCAGGATCGGAAACATCATGCCCTACAGTGGCCCGGCCTCGGCCTACGGCGTGATCGGCAGGGTCGAGGCGGCTTATTTCCGCATGATCAACGACGCAGGCGGCATCAACGGCCGCAAGATACGATTCATCAGCCTGGACGACGGCTACAACCCGGGCAAGACCTTCGAGGTGGCGCGCCGCCTGGTCGAGCAGGAGCGGGTGCTGCTGCTGTTCAATTGCCTGGGCACGCCGACGAATTCTGCGATCCACAAGTACATGAACGCGAGCAAAGTGCCGCAGCTGTTCGTGGCCGCCGGCGCGAGCAAATGGGGTGATCCGAAGCATTACCCCTGGACCATGGGCGGTCAGCCGAGTTATCAGACCGAGGGCCGGGTCTACGCCCGGCATATCCTCAAGACCCGGCCCGATGCGAGGATCGGCGTGCTCTACCAGAACGACGATTACGGCAAGGATTACCTGAAAGGTTTCAGGGAGGGCCTGGGCGACAAGAATGGAGCGATCGTGTCCGCAGTCTCCTATGAGGTCACCGATCCGACCATCGACTCGCAAATCATCGAACTCAAAGCCTCGGGCGCCGATGTCTTCTTCGACATCGCCACACCGAAGTTCGCGGCGCTGGCGATACGCAAGGCCTACGACATCGGCTGGCATCCGGTGCACTACCTGAACAGCGTGTCGAATTCGATCGGCTCGGTGCTGACCCCTGCGGGCCCGGACAAAGCGGTAGGCCTGTACTCCGCAGCGTATCTCAAGGATCCGGTGGACCCGCGCTGGCGCAATGATGCCGGCATCAAGGCCTGGCGCGCCTTCATGAGCAAGTACTATCCGGAAGGCAGCCAAAGCGATTACCTGAATGTTTATGGCTACGCTGCCGCGCAGCTGCTGGTGCAGGTGCTGCGGCAGGCCGGCGATACGCTGACGCGCGACAACATCATGAAACAGGCGGCAAACCTGAGGAATGTGCAGCTCGATGTGGCGCTGCCAGGCGTCATAGTCAACACCAGCCCCAGCGATTACTCTCCGTTCGAATCGCTGCAGCTGGAGCAATTCAACGGCAAGCAATGGGTGCTGCTGGGCGGGGTGATAGGCGAGTAAGGGGGCGAAGGAGGGCTGCTGCAGCCGATCACAGTACAGCACTTGACTACGGCCTTTCGCGGCTATATTATTCATATATGAATAATATAGCCGCTCCCATCGAGACAGAGGTCCCGGCACCTTGCACCGACCACGTGATGTTCCTGCTTATCCAGGTCGGAAACGCAATGGCGCAGCGACTGGAACAGACGCTTGGGGTGGTTGGGCTGTCGGGACCGAAATTCGGAGCGCTATCGCACCTGGTGCAGGTGGGCCAGCCGCTGAGCCTGAGCGAGTGCGCGGCGCGCATGACCTGTGTGCGCTCCAACATCACGCAACTGATGGACCGGCTCGAGGCCGATGGGCTGGTGCGCCGGGTGGAGGATCCGAACGATCGGCGCGCGGTGCGCGCAGTGGTTACACCGTTGGGCCGTGAGCGCCATGCCGCAGGCGTAAAGCAGGTGGAAACGATGAAACAGGAGCTGGCGAAAACGCTCGCTGGGGTCGATCAAGGCGTACTCGAGCGTGTTTTGTCCGCCATCAGATAGGCTTCCTGAGGAAAAGTAAGCCCTTTTTTTTGCGTCATTAATGCATATATGCATCATCCACAAATGAAGCGTAAGCACCGGTCTCCGCCGCACACCAGGAGGGCAATATGAAGAATATCCTGTTCGTCATCAGCAGCCCCAGAGGCTGGCAATCCCGCTCCCACCAATTCGCCAGCCACATCGTCGACGACCTCAAGAGCCGCCACCCGGCTGCGACCGTGACCGTGCGCGATGTGGCCAGGGATCCGCTGCCGCATATCGGCGAGGCCTTCGTCACCGGGCAAGGACTGCCGCCGGAGAAGCGCGGTCCGGCGCAGGCGCGGGCCCTCGCGCTGTCGGACGCGCTGGTCGATGAGCTGGTCGCCGCCGACACCATCGTGCTCGCCGTGCCGATGTATAACTGGGGCATTCCGTCCAGTCTGAAAGCGTGGATTGACCACATCGCGCGCCCGGGGCGCACGTACTGCCGCTCCGCGAACGGGCCAGAAGGCCTGCTCAAAGGCAAGAAGGCGGTCATTGTAGTCGCGCGCGGCGGGGTCTACGCCGAGGGTCCGATGCAGCCGTTCGATTTCCAGGAGTCGTATTTGCGCGCCGTCCTCGGATTCATCGGCATCACCGACCTCCATGTGGTGCGCGTCGAAGGCGTCGGCATGGGCGAAGAGGCGTTGAGGAAGGCCGCAGTTTCGGCCAAGGCACAGGCGAAGGACATCCTGCGCGCGATTGCGTAGTGCCACAACCATGAGGATCGAAACGATGTTTACACGTACCGTGCAACTGTTCATGTCGCTACTGTTGTCGCTTGCGGCACCGCTCGCTGTTGCAGCGGAGCTTGCTCCCGATGCGCAAATGAAGGCACTGTCGGCGGAGGTGATCGCCGCCATCAGGAAGGACAAGGAACTCCACGCCGGCAATCCGAAGAAGATCGCCGAACTGGTCGAAACCAAGGTGCTGCCGCACTTCGACTTCCAGCGCATGACCCAGATCGCCATGGGCGCGAACTGGCGCCGCGCATCGCCGCCGCAGCGCGAGCAACTGATCAAGGAATTCAAGACGCTGCTGGTGCACACCTACTCCGGAGCGGTGACCGGCTATCGCGACCAGGTCATCGAATTCAAACCGGTGCGCATGCAGCCGGGCGACACCGACGTCACCGTACGGTCCGAATTGAAGCAGGCGGGCGCGCAGGCGCTTTCGATCGATTATTTGATGACCAAGGAAGAGACCGGCTGGAAGGTCTACGACGTCAAGGTCGGTGGCGTCAGCCTGGTCACCTCCTACCGCGACTCGTTTGCCGACATCATTCGCAGCCGCGGCGTCGACGGGCTGATCAGCTCGCTTGGCAGCAAGAATCACAACAACGAGGCCAAGGCCGCAGCAAAAACCTGAACTGCAGCTTCAGCGTCGCCAGGAGCGGGAATTCGGGACCGCTCCGGGAGACGGCGATGGCCTTATTCTAAGTGGCTTGCAGCACGCCAAGCTTGCCCCGTGTCCCGCGGAAATAGGAAACGGTCTGCACCACGATCAGCAAGGCGCTCGCGCCGACGAACGCGGCGCTGATCGGGTGCTGGATGAACACGAGCATGCTGCCGCGCGACAGCAGCAGCGCGCGGCGGAAGTTCTCCTCCACCATCGGCCCGAGCACGAAACCGAGCAAAATCGGCGCCATCGGAAAATTCAAGGCCGCGAACACCGCACCGAACGCGCCGAAGGCCAGCACTTCGCCGATCTCAAACAGGCTGTTGTTGGTGCTGAATACGCCGACGGCGATAAAGAACATGGCCGACGGGAACAGATAGCGATACGGCACCTGCAGCACTTTCGTCCAAATGCCGATCAGGGGTACGTTGAGCATCAGCAACAGCACGTTGCCGACCCAGAAGCTGGCGATCAGCCCCCAGAACAGATCCGGATGCTCGGTGATCAATTGCGGACCGGGGGCAATGCCCTGGATCATCAGCGCACCGAGGATGAGCGCCATGATCGGGTCGCCCGGGATGCCCAGGCACATGGTGGGAATGAAGTCGACCTGCGTTTTCGAGTGGGATGCCGCCTCGGGTGAGACTACGCCTTCCATCGCCCCGTGACCGAAGCGTTCCGGTGTCTTCGACACCTTGCGTTCGAACGCATAGGCGAGGAAGGTCGTGATCGTGGGACCGGTGCCGGGCATGGCGCCGAACAGGGTGCCGATCAGGGTGCCGCGCAGCGTCGGCATGAACGCGTGCTTCAACTCCGCCCAGGTGGGCAGCATGTCGCGCACGCGCACGCCGGCCCCATGCGTCGTGTATACCGCGCGGTTGACGTTAAGCAGGAAGTCGCCCACCGCAAACAGACCAAGCGCGATAGCGACCAGGCTGACGCCGTCCGCCAACTCGGGCACCCCGAAGGTGAAGCGCATCATGCCGCTGTTGACGTCGGTTCCGACCACGCCGCACAGCAGGCCGACGAGCACCATGGCCACGCCCTTGAGCGGCGAACCGCGGGACATGGTCGAGCCCGCGAGCAGGCCCAGCAGCATGACTGAGAAGATCTCGGACGGTCCGAATTTGAAGGCGACCGCAACCAGCAGCGGAGAGAAGAAGATCATCACCAGAATACCGAAGGAGGCCGCGAAGAACGAAGCCAGCATGGCCAGCCCGAGGGCCTTGCCTCCCTTTCCCTGCTTGGTCAGCGGATAGCCGTCCAGGCAGGTTACCGCATGCGGCGGATGGCAGGGCAGATTGAGCAGGATCGCGCCGATCGCGCCGCCATATTGAGAACCGTAGAAAATGCCGGCCAGCATCAGGATCGCCGGAACCGGATGCATGCCGAAGGTCAGCGGCAGCAGAATCGATATGGCCGACAAGGGCCCCATGCCGGGGAGCACCCCAATCAGGTTGCCGACGAGCACGCCGAACAGCGACCACATCAGGTTGTGCGGTTCGAACGCGACGCCGAATCCGTACCACAGGCCGAGCAAAGACTGTTCGATCATGGCTCAGCCCCAGCGAAACAGGTTGAACTGCAACTGCAATGCCCACCAGAACACCACTATTGCGATTACGACCATGCCGAGGGAGAGCCATAAGGCCTGCTTCAGCGTATTTTCCTTGTCGCCCAGGGCTGATATGAAGACGATGGCAAATGTGGCCGGCACCAGCCCGCCGTAGTCGCCGACCACGATGAAGGCCAGGGTGCCGCCGATGATCGCGCCCCAGGCGCGCCAGTCGAAGGCCGGGTGCGCGGCGGATTCGCCGGTGCCCGAACCTGCGCTCAGCGCGATGGCGAGCCCGATTGCCGCCAGGATCACACCCACCGCAGTCGGGAAGAAACCCGGCCCCATGCGCGCGAGCGTGCCGAGGGGGTAGCTCTTTCCCACGTAGGCGGCCGCGAGCCCGATCAGGATCATCAGCGCACCGCCGTAATAATCCTTGTTGTAACGGAATAATGAGCGCATCGTTTTATTTCTCGGCATGGTTCAATTTCCCCGTTGGGCCAGGGATAGAACGGCCCAGCAAAGTGAAGACAGCGCCAAAACGATACATCCAACAGTCGGGTCATCCAGCGTCAATTTGCTCCTCCTTCACTACAAAAAACGTTGGCAACATCAAATACCCCCGCATTGAACACGGATTAGTTAGGGTTTCCTAGTAGGGAAAAGCCCTATCCTCTGCCCTGAAGATGTGTGGTCGGTTTGCGGGTATTTCCTGTCCCGGAGCGGCGGCTTCCGCACGGAGGTGGAGCTCGCAGGGCACTTTCGCTTCGCTTTTTGACCGCGATCACGACGTGCTCAGTCTGAAGCGCTTAACGTGAACATCGAAGTGGTGCATCTTCCTTGACTTGGAAAGGCTTGAACGGGGACCGATCCATGGTTGCGATCAGTGCCGCCTCAGCTTCGAGACGGGTGCCGGGTTGATGCAAGGGGACAAGCCGGCGGAGAGCCCGCTCGAGCTCGCGGCTGACAACCTGGCCGACTGAGGAGCAAACTCGCTTTGCGCGCGGCAAATATCCAACCATCACCTATCGGAGGATACCGGCATGCTGACGCTGAACGTAAACGGTCGCAAGCACAAGGTGGACGTTGAACCCGAAATGCCTTTGCTGTGGGTTCTGCGCGATCACCTGAATCTTCCGGGGACCAAGTACGGCTGCGGCATAGCGCTGTGTGGCGCCTGCACCGTGCACGTCGACGGCGAGCCCGTGCGCTCCTGCTCCTTGCCGGTGTCGGCCGTAGCTGGCAAAGCGATCGTGACCATCGAAGGCCTGTCGCAGCGGCACCTGCATCGAGTCCAGGAGGCGTGGATCGAGCACGAAGTGCCTCAGTGCGGCTACTGCCAGAGCGGCATGATCATGTCGGCCGCCGCGCTGTTGGCGAAGAAGCCGAAGCCCAGCGATGCAGACATCGACGAGGCCATGAGCAACCTGTGCCGCTGCGGTACCTATACCCGCGTGAGAAAGGCGATCCACGCCCTCGCGGATGCCGCATCCGCCGGCAAGGAATCCCCGGGAGAGCGGTCATGACGCTCGCCTTGTCCCGCCGTGAATTCTTCAAGGTGTCGGCCGCGCTCGGTGGAGGATTGGTTCTTGAATTCAGCTTCCCGGCCGCCTCCGCGGCGGCGCAGGGAGCACCCGTACGGGAAGTCAACGCCTGGATCGTCATCCACCCCGATGACCGCGTGGTCATTCGCATTGCGCGCTCCGAGATGGGGCAGGGTACGTATACGGCTCTCGCGCAGCTCGTCGCCGAAGAGCTCGACTGCGACTGGGCAAAGGTGAGCGCCGAGTTCGCCTCCCCCAACGAGCACATCAGGAGAAACCGGATCTGGGGCTCGATGTCGACCGGCGGCAGCATGGGGGTGCGCTCCTCGCAGGATTATGTGCGCAAGGCGGGCGCCAGCGCCCGCGTGATGCTGATCGCGGCCGCGGCTGCACGCTGGGGCGTTCCCGCCTCGGAGTGCACTGTCGATAAAGGCGTGATCTCGCATGCGGCGAGCGCGAGGAAGCTGCGCTACGGG
>JAKAIH010000504.1 GCA_021825225.1 Pseudomonadota bacterium | reverse complement strand
TCCTGACGGGCGCTTTCGATCCGCCGCCGGAAGCACTCAGCGTGCCCTGGGGCTACGTGGGCGCCTTGATCGGCGTGGCGCTGCTCTCCGTCGCGTTCGCGGTACTCGGAGCGCTGCGCGAAACGCAGGTGCCGGCGGTGCAACGAATGCGTGAAATCTAGTACCAAATTTGCACGCAGCCATGTGTTCGAACCACGCAAATGACCCAGCTGAAATATCTAGCAGGATGGAGCAAGCAGGCTGAAGACCGGCTCTGCAAGCCATTCTTCAGCCATTCCCGGTCGTGCGCGCGCGACGTATTCGGTCGCGATTACCGTGCCCGCACCCGGGCGGTTTTCGACCACCACCTGCTGCCCCATGGACTCGGACATTTTCTGTCCGACCAGGCGCGCGAGCACGTCGGCGGTCCCGCCGGGCGGAAACGGCACGACGATGTGCACCGGCTTCGCCGGGAAGGCTTGCGCGAACGCAAGCGGCGCCGATAGCGCCAGGAACACGGCTAGTACAGCTCTTTGCATCCAATGTTTCATTTCAGGTCTCCTCCGTTTTTTAGAGCATAAAATATTGTTACGGCCTCTTGCTCTTGCTGCGCGCAGGCTTGCTCGGCAGCTTGGCCGGCTTGTCCGGTCCCCAGACGCGGCTGTAATAGGTGTCCGCCAATTGCAGCGCGCCCACCGGATTGTGCGCAAGCACCCGGTCCTTGACCACCAGATTGGTGATCAGCCCCTTGGAGTGGCGGATGAACAGGCTGTCATGCCCCACGCACAAACCCATGATGACGTTGAGCTCGCAGCCGGCGCGATTGAGCAGTTCGGCCTGCGAGATCGGGTTGCACATGGCCTCGAAATTGCCCGGGCGGATCTTCTCCTCGTCCTTCACGCCGATGTCCTCCTTCGGCACGCCGCCATTCTTGCACGCCACCGAGATCACCTCCAGGCCGTGGCTCTCGAGGATCGCGCTGAACACGCGCGCGAGATCGACGAAGCTGATGCACATGGCGATGCCCACTTTGGTAAAACCCATTTTCTTGGCGAACTGGCAGATTTCCTCCACCCGCGACCACTTGCAGTAGCCTTCGCTCTCGACCACGGCCGAGGTGTGCGCAACGCGCAGCGTGAACGGATCATCGTAAGGATGCCAGGCCGAGGCGATGCCCTCGGGATCGACTTTCGACGGGCAGTAGGCGGGGCCGCGCTCCTCGCCTTCGCCCTGGCGGCAGGCGCGCACCGTGCTCGGGCAGTAGGCGCAGCCCGGGGTTTCGTAGCCGTGGATGTCTTCGCTCATGCTCAGGTCCCAGTGTGGAGATTGGCTCGTAAGTTAGCTCGGCGCGTGGGCAAGCGGTTTGCGCTAGCGCAAAACTTGGGCGGATTTATGCCGCCCGGCGCGGGTATCCGCTGCGCCTGCGCCCGGCCGCTGCGGCCGCGCGGCGGCAAATTTCGCGTGAATCGCGGACCCGCCTCGGTATAGAATCCGCCTGTGCGCCCAAGCCCGGAATCGCCTTTGCCCTGAGTACTATGATCAAGCTGCCGACATCGATCGACGACACCGCGGCGCTGCTCGCACGCGCCGACTACGTTGCGGAGCGCAGCCTCGCCACGGCGCTGTTCCTGGCGCTGAAGATGGAGCGGCCGCTGTTTCTCGAAGGCGAGGCCGGCGTCGGCAAAACCGAGATCGCGAAAGTGCTCGCCGGCACGCTGCAGCGCCGCTTGGTGCGGCTGCAGTGCTACGAGGGACTGGACATTTCCTCGGCGGTCTATGAATGGAACTACCCGCGGCAGATGATAGAAATCCGCCTCGCCGAAGCGAGCGGCAAGGCCGACCGCAAGAAGCTCGGGCAGGACATATTTTCCGCCGAGTTCCTGATCAAGCGGCCGCTGCTGCAGGCGCTCGAAGCGGGCGCGGACGGCGCGGCGCCGGTGCTGCTGATCGACGAACTCGACCGCACCGACGAGCCGTTCGAGGCCTACCTGCTGGAAGTGCTGTCGGACTACCAGGTCAGCATCCCCGAGCTTGGCACGATCAAGGCGGACAAACCGCCGATCGTGATCATCACTTCCAACCGCACGCGCGAAATCCACGACGCGGTCAAGCGCCGCTGCCTGTATCACTGGGTCGATTATCCGGATGCCGCGCGCGAACTCGACATCCTGCGGCGCAAGGCCCCGGGCGCCGCGGAACGCCTGTCGCAGGAGATCGTCGCCTTCGTGCAGCGGCTGCGTAAAATGGACCTGTTCAAGCTCCCCGGCGTCGCCGAAACCATAGACTGGACCAAGGCGCTGGTGGCGCTGGACCAGCTCGCGCTCGACCCGGATACGGTCAACAACACGCTCGGCGCCCTGCTCAAGTACCAGGACGATATCGGTCGCGTGCGCGGCAGCGAAGCCGAGCGGCTGCTGTCCGAGGTAAGAACGGAGATGGCGGCCGCCTGAGGCGGCGCCGCGTACGACCATGGAATCGCCCGCATTCATCAAGCGCCTGTTCGGCAAAGTCGCGATTAGCGGCGGCAAGGCCGACCGGCATACGCGCAAGACCGTGGCCCTGTGCCACGCGCTGCTGTCGGAGCGCGGCGAAGCCTCGGGCGCCGCGCTCGCGCGCGAGGCGCTGGCTGCCTACCGCCAGCTCTCCGGTCCGGCGCTTGCCGCATTTTTCGACGTGCTCGCGCAGGAATTCTCGCCGGACCCGCAGGCGGTGGAGAAAGCCGCCGAGGCCTATCGGCAGGACGCCTCGCAGGCAAACCTGATCCGCCTGCAGCACGTGGTCGAATCGCCGCGGCAGGAATTGTTCCGGCGCATCAACCTCGCCGCCGGCGGCACCGCGGCCCTGGTCGAA
>JAKAIH010000503.1 GCA_021825225.1 Pseudomonadota bacterium | reverse complement strand
GGGTATGTCCTATAACGGTTGATCCATATCAAGGGGCGTTGCCTGGAGGGGTCGCGGTATACCCGCAGGCGGTGTCGGCGATCGCGTTCCGCAGCCGCGTGAATGGCGCGCCGCGATCGCCTCGTGCAGCGCCATGTCGGCGTCGCTGCCGCCATACCGGAATCCGGAATGAATGAATTCAGAACGAACACGGCGTATAGTGGCTCAATCGCGCCAGCGCGCTTACTGACATGCCGGAATCCGGAATGGGGGAATGAATTCCGACGAGTTATTGTTCTCGATCAATGCCGCGGTCCGCGAAAACCGGTATTTAATCGGCTTGAACGTACAGACAAGGCCGGTGCGCGCGGCGTTTGTGCTGCGCGGCAATTCCGCTTGCGCCGCAAAATCGCCTTCAACGGTGTTGCGGAGTCGAGCTGGATGACACAGGGACCGAACCCGCGAGCCGGACTCGCGCTGTCCCTTAATTTTTTCTACACGACAGGAAAGAGGAGATTTTCATGGGTACCGCCTACAAAATTCTGATCATGGGTGCTTCCTACGGTTCGCTGCTCGGAACCAAATTGGCGCTCGCCGGGCATACGGTGAAGCTGGTGTGCCTCCCCGCGGAAGCGGATTTGATCAACCAGGAAGGCGCCATCGTGCGCCTGCCGGTCAAGGGCCGCGAGGGGCTCGTGGAAATCAACTCGAAAAAGCTGCCTGGACAGTTGTCCGCCGGCGGAACTACCGCATTCAACCCGGCCGATTTCGACCTGGTGGCCTTGGCCATGCAGGAGCCGCAGTACCGCTCGCCCGGCGTGCGCGAGTTGCTCGATGCGGTGGCCAAGGCCAGGGTGCCCTGCATGTCGATCATGAACATACCGCCGCTGCCTTACATCGCGCGCATTCCCGGCCTGGATCCCGCCGCGTGCAGGGCCTGCTATACCGATCCCACCGTGTGGGACAACTTCGACCCGAAACTTATGACCCTGTGCAGCCCCGATCCGCAGGCGTTCCGCCCGCCTGAGGAGAAGGTCAACGTGCTGCAGGTCCGGCTGCCGACCAACTTCAAATCGGCGCGCTTCGAATCGGATGCGCACACCGCCATCCTGCGCCGGCTGGAAGCGGACATCGAAGCAGTGCGCTTCGATGTCGGCGGGAGCAAGATCGAATTGCCGGTCAAGCTCAAGGTGCACGATTCGGTGTTTGTGCCGCTGGCGAAATGGAGCATGCTGCTCGCCGGCAACTATCGCTGCGTGCAAAAGGACGGAATGATTCCGATCAAGGAGGCCGTGCATGCCGACCTCGAAGCATCGCGCGCGGTCTACAACTGGGTGGCGAAACTGTGCGTATCCCTGGGTGCAGCCGAGAAGGACATGGTGCCGTTCGAAAAATACGCCGCCGCGGCGCAGTCGCTGGGCAGTCCGTCCTCCGCGGCGCGGGCGCTGGCTGCGGGTGCGCCCAATATCGAGCGGACGGACCGCCTGGTGCAGACCATAGGGGCGCAAAAAGGCATGCGCAATGAAGTAGTCGATCGCACCGTCGCGCTGGTCGACGGCTGGATCGAGGCGAACCGGAAGAAGGCCGCGGCCAAGTAAGGCCTTCGCGCTGCGCGCCCGCGGGGCGCAGGACGTGCCTGCCCCGGGCGCCTATTTCTTCCGCGGCGGCTTGTGGTGGTGCAACTGCTGCGCCGCGCGCTCCAGCGGATCGCGCAAGCGCAGCAGCTTCGCCTGGCGCGCGCTGATCAGGGGGTAATGCCGGGCGGCGTCCAGCGCCCAGCCCACGTCCCAGCAGCTCTTCTTCTTCGTAACCCATTCCTCGGGTGCGAGCCGGCGCATGTCGAATGCGACCGAGTAGCTGCGCAGCGTCTTCTGGTGGCGCTTGTTGCAGTATTCATGGAAATACGACATCGCGAGTTCGCGCAGGCTGCGATACACCGGGTCGCGCCAGCGCAGCACCGGATGATTGGTCTTGGAAATGGCACCCCAGCAGCCGTTGCGGCGGAACAGCGTCACGATATGGTCGTAGTCGCGCTGCGCCTTGAGGTCCATCAGCAGCGGCGGCTCGCCGTGCACCCACAGCGCCGCGGCGGCGATCATCGCGCCCTCGATGCACAGCGCGCGGCGCTGGCCCAGGGCTTCGCGCACCGACAGGCAGGTCTCGCCGCCGAGCTCGAAGTTCTGCGGAATGGCGTCGATATAGGCCTGGATTTTCTGCGGCGTGTCAAGGCGCCTGAGAATGGCGAACTCGGCTTTGGTCAGGCCCAAATCCTCGCGGGTGGCAAAGCGCTTCTTTTTCATGTTGTCCATCTGTGCGGGATGCGGAGCCTATCTTAGCCCGCTAGGCCGCTGCGGTGTGCAGGCCGTTGCCGGCCCCTATTTGCGGGCGGCGCGCTTGCGCGGCGTATTCGCCCGGGGCGCCTTCTTTGCCGGCGCTTCGGCCTGCGCGATCTTCCTGGCGGCCCGGGCTTGCGCTGCAGCCAGTTTTTTCGCATTCGCGCGCAGGGCGGCGGCATAAGCGCTGCGCGCCCAGGGCAGCATCAGCTCGGGCGAGTCCATCGCGTCTTCCGGCGCACGGAAGAATCCGAGCGTGGCGCGCCTGCCTTTGCGCGCGTAGCCGAACGGCTCGCAGCCCGCACGCTCGAATTCGACGCGGTTCATCTCGTCCGCCTTGAGGTAGAGGGCGTCGTGGGACACGATGGCGAACATCAGTCCGTCCAGATACATGCCGTGGCCGCCGAACATGCGGCGCGACACTACGGTGCCGAACGGCCCGAACAGCTCCAGTACATAGTCGACGAAATCGTCGAGCATAGCCATGATCCGCCTGTCATTGAATGAGCGTTTGCGGCGGATT
>JAKAIH010000502.1 GCA_021825225.1 Pseudomonadota bacterium | reverse complement strand
GCCGCCGGATGCATAGACGATAACAACCGAGCCATACACCGAATCATCGTCACAGAGAGGCCATCATATCGATGCTCTCCAACTCAGGTCCGCGGGTCCCACGTATTGGACTGTGCGGCAGAATTAAATACCGATACACAAGAGGGGGAAAACCTGAAACTCCGCGTCCTTCCTCGCTCTGCGGCCGATTCCCCGCCGAACTTTGAGCGCGTAGCCCGCCCTCTCCCGTCTCACCGGGAGAGGAATTTCCCGTCCTGACTTTTCTCCGGTGCCCGTACTTGGCGCTTTAGAAGTTCCACGCCGGGCAGCGACCCCATGCGCTGGTCGAAACTGAGGATGCGGCTGCATCCGACCCCGCTTGCTTTGGCGACAATCAGGCAGTCCGGGAAATCGGCGCTGCCGGTTTCGAAGCGCTCGAGAGCGTCGCGCACGGCCGGCGGCGATTCGAGGGCAATGCTTGCGTTGTCGAGCAGGGCACGCACCGTGCGCGCGATGTCGATACGCGCAAGCCCGTAGCTCTTCGCCAGAGTCCAGCACAGTTCGACCAGCACGATGTCGGCCACGAACAGCCCGCCATCCTCGTCAGCGTGCTTGTCGAAGGCTGCTTTGGCGCGTCGGGCCTGCGTTTCGTCGTCGCGCGTGACGAGCCGCACCAGGACGTTGGTGTCGAGCGCGATCACTTGCGCGAGCGGCGGTTGCGCTCGCCGACTGCAGCGGCAATGCCTTCGTCCATAGCCTTGATACTGCGCGATTTGACACCCGGACGATGCACCAGGCCGAACAGGCTGTCGGCGCCGCGTGCCAGCACCCGCACTCGCAGGGAGCCGTCGTCCTGCACTTCGAAGTCGAGCCTGCTGCCCGGCGTGATGCCGGTCTTGTCGCGGATTTCCTTGGGAACCGTGACCTGCCCCTTGTCTGTGACAGTTGCCAGCATGACAGCCTCCTGAAGCGGTTGGAAGTCCGACTCATTGTCGCAAGTAAGGAGCGCTTCGTCAATAGGAATTCACCATCCATGTAAGGATATGGATCTCACGGCCAACGGCAATTCCGACCGGCGCCGCTGCCGGGCGCCGATCCGGCGGAATGCCGCGGCGCAATCGCGGGCGATGGTCCGGTCCGTACAGCGCGCGCACATCCCGCCCGAAAAGCCGCATCGCGCCTGGCTCCGCGGCCGATCGCGCTATGAGAAGTCAGCGTCCCGCGCCGCGGCTGCGCACCAGCTGATACGGCCGCAGCAGGTAGAACACCGAGGCGAAGCCGCTCCAGATGTGCACCAGGCGCGTGAACGGAAACAGCAGGAAGATCGTGAGGCCGATGGTCAGGTGCAGCTTGAACACGATCGAAGCGCCGGCGATGAGGTCTGCCGCTCCCGAGCGGAAAGTCCAGATGCGCTGCGCCCAATCCATGAGCTTGAGCATTTCGGACCCGTCCAGATGTTGCGCCGAGACCGGGATCGTGGCGAGGCCGATGAGGACCTGAACCAGGAACAGCACGAGCACCAGGATATCCGTCGGCTTGCTGTTGGCCCGGATGCGCGCGTCGCCGAGGCGGCGCAGCAGCAGGATCAGCAGCCCCACGGTGAGGGTCACCCCGAATATCCCGCCGGCGATCATCGCCGTCAGTTGCTTTTCGCTCGCCGGCACGCCCAGCATCTCCCACACCGCGTGCGGTGTCAGCAGGCCGCCGAGGTGGCCGAAAAAAATGCCCAGGATGCCGATGTGAAACAGGTTCGATCCCCAGCGCAGCTGGCCGTGGCGCAGCAGCTGCGACGAATCGCTCTTCCAGGTGTATTGCTCGCGGTCGAAGCGGATCAGGCTGCCGAGAAAGAATACCGCCAGGCAGATGTAGGGGTAGTAGCCGAACAGGAACTGGTTGAGATAGGTTTTGATGTCCATGCGTGGCTCCGGATTCAGGGGTTCTTCGGGACGAAACGGATGAATTGCGGGCGCGACTGTTGCGCACTCTGCGCCGCAGCCTCGGGACCGAACTCCACCGGAGTCTCGTCCCAATCCTCATCCAGCGATGGCGCGGCCTGCGCTTTGACCACCCGCTTCGGTACCGCCAGCGGCGCCGCGCCGTGCAGGTCCAGCAATGCGGCGAACACGGCCGCATACGGACTGCCGCCCGCGGCCAGGCGCTCGCCGACCGCGCGCAGGATATGCACGCAGTCCTCGAGCAATTCGTGCACCTCCGCCGCCGGCCGGGCCGCCAGGAATTCCAGCAGCGCCGGCAGGTAATCCGGCAGCTCGTTCACTTTGATGACGAAGCCGGAGCGCGCATACAGCGCGTTCAGGTCCACCATGGCCTGGCCGCGGTCGCGCGAATCGCCGTGCACGTGTTCGAACAGGTGCAGCGAGGTCGAGCGGCCCGCGTCGAACTGCGCCACGTAGCGCTCCTGCAGGTCGAGCAGATCTTCGCGCCTGAGTTCCGCCAGCAGGCCGGCGAGCGCATCCTGGGTCGCGCGGCGCAGCGCGGTCTCGGCGTTGAGCCTGCGCGCGATTTCCGGCAGCGCGTCCACCAACTCCGCCGAGGGGTAGCTGAGCAGCACAGCAAGCAGCTTCAATGTTTTCATGGCTTCACCTTGTTGTAGTCAGCTCAGCGACTTGATCGGAATGGTCTTGCGCTTCTTGCCGCCGAACAGGCTCGTCTCGGACTGGCCGTCGGAGCAGCCGTTGCCGAAGGTGAAACCGCAGCCGCCGCGCAGGTCGTAGGCGTTTTCCGCGTACTCGCGGTGCGTGGTCGGAATGACGAAGCGGTCCTCGTAGTTGGCGATCGCCATGTAGCGGTACATGTCTTCGACTTCGGCCTGCGACAGGCCCACCTGCTTCAGCACTTCCGCGTTGTCGCGCTGCTCC
>JAKAIH010000501.1 GCA_021825225.1 Pseudomonadota bacterium | reverse complement strand
CCGACGATGCCGGCTGCGAGCACGATGTAAGGGAAAGCGACCTTGAACGCAAAAATGGCGATGAACGCCGCAGCGCTGATCGCCCACAGCGCCCCGTGCTTGAGCGCGCGCGAGCCGATGCGGTAGGCGGCGAACAGCACGATCGCGGTGACCGCAGGCTTGATGCCGTAGAGTATGCCCGCGACCAGCGGCAGCTTGCCGAACACCAGATAAATCCAGGTGAGCCCCATCAGGATGAACATCGAGGGCAGCACGAACAGCACGCCGGCGACGATGCCGCCCCAGGTGCCGTGCATCATCCAGCCTACCTATATAGGTGGCGAGCTGGGTGGCCTCGGGTCCCGGCAGCAGCATGCAGTAGTTGAGCGCGTGCAGGAAGCGCTTCTCCGAGATCCAGCGCCGTCTCTCCACCAGATCCTGGTGCATGATCGCGATTTGCCCCGTAGGGCCGCCGAAGCTGATGAAGCCGAGCTTGAGCCAGTACCAGAACGCTTCAGCCAGACTCACAGGCGCGGGGGCTTGCCGTATGTCTTCGCTCATGTCTGTTTTCTGATCAAATCGGCGTTATTGATCTCGGCGCGCGCGCCGCGGATCCAAGCGTAGAGCGCATCGTACACGACCATCCCGTGTTCGAGCATGGCTTGGTCGTCGGGGTAGTTGAGCGAGAGTCCGAGCGAGACGGCTAGCAGGCCCGGCGATTGCGGCGTCAGTTCGGGTTTGCCGGTATCGGCGCCGCGCACGATCCGCGCCAGCTCGGCGAGCGCGGGATCGTCGAGCGCAAAATCCGTGAGGAAAGCATCGAAGCTGCACTGCTCGCCGCGGTGGCAGAACTGCACCCCGGTCATGTCATACGGGATAGCCTGCTCGGACTGCGCCATCGCAAGAACCTGCGCGGCGGGTACATACAGGAATTGCGCGCCCGGATCGATGAAGCGCCGGATCAGCCAGGGACAGGCGATGCGATCGATTTTGGGGTGTTCGCGCGTGATCCACTTGGAGTGCGAATGCCGAAGCAGCTGCGAAATACTAGCGCGGGTGATGACGGTGTCCATGAGTATCCTCACAAGTTGAAAGCCGCAGAACTTGGACGGGACACCGTCTGACCGGGAGTCTGCGCATTCCCGGTAAAGGAACTATAGCGCAAAGCCAGACAGCCCGGAAGCGTCTGCTTGAGGCAGGTGCAAAGGATGGCGTGAAGTAAAATGGCGCGTTACGATCCAGTCTCTTCATGCAAGGAGGGAGCTGCGCATGCAATCGCGTAATTGGGCCGGGGCGCTGCTCGGCTGCGTCTGCATTCTCGCCGCAGCGCCGGCGCGGGCGGTCGATGCCTTGCGCGTGGCCTATGCGGGCTCGATGGGGGTGGTAATGGACCGCTTCATCGGTCCTGCGTTTGCCAAAGCCAATGGCGTCGACTATCAGGGCATCGGCCAGGGCGCATACGGCCTCGCGCGGCAGCTGCAGGGCGGGCTGTTGCAGGCCGATGTGTTCATTTCCATCACGCCTGGGCCGATCGACATTCTGCACAACGCCGGCATGATAGGCGGGGCGGTGCCGGTGGCCAGCACCGAGATGGTGATCAGCTACAGCCCCAAGAGCCGATTCGCGCCCGAATTCGAAGCCGCGGCGCAGGGAAAAAAACCGTGGTACCAGGTCCTGCAGACCCCGGGTCTGCGCTTCGGGCGCACGGACGCAGCTACCGATCCGCAAGGGCAAAACATCATTTTCACCATGCTGCTGGCGCAGAACTTTTACGGGCAACCCGGCCTGGCCGAGCGGATTCTGGGCGGCTATCAAAACCCGCGGCAGATGTTCACCGAGCCTTCGCTGCTGTCGCGCCTCGAGGCCGGGCAGCTCGATGCCTCCTCGGGCTATCTGAGCGCGGCACGCTCGCACCATCTGCCGTTCATCCGGCTGCCGGACGAAATCAACCTCAGCAATCCGGAGATGGCAGCCAAGTGGTACAAAACCGTGCAGTTCAGCATCAAGCTGCCGAGCGGCAAGCAGGCCATGCTGAGCACCCAGCCGCTGGTGTTCTACGCCGCAGTCCTCAAGAACAGCAAACGGCCCGCGCTGGCCGGGAAATTCGTGCAGTTCCTGCAAAGCCCAGAAGGCCAGAAAATGTTGGCAGACAACGGTTACAGCCCGCCCAAGGGTGAGCCGATGCAATAATGGGGCATGCATGCAGGCTTATTCTCAATGCTTTTCCGGCAAGATCATCAGGATTGACGCCAGGTGAGCACGGTGGTTGATCTCCAGGCGGCCGATGGCCTGCCGCGCGCGCGCGCTCCGGCCCTGATCGGCGCGCTGACGCTATTGCTCATTGCGGGGCCTTTCATCGGTCTGGCGTTTGCCACGCACTGGAGCGATTTTCACTTCGCCGCGGGCGATACGGGGTCCATCGGTGTGTCGCTGGGCTATAGCCTGATTGCATTGTTGCTGATTGTCGCCCTCGGTACGCCGCTGGCCTGGTGGCTGGCGCGGCATTCGTTTCGCGGCAAATGGGTATTGGACGCGATCATCCTGCTGGCGCTGCTGACCCCGCCGCTGGCGATGGGGATTTTGCTCACCGCGCTGTACGGTCCCTACGGGCCGGTGGGCGGCATGTTTGCTGCCACCGGCGTGGAACTGACCAATTCCGCCCCGGCCTTCGTGCTCGCACAGTTCTACGCGGCCTTGCCCTATTACGTGGTCGCGGCCCGCGCCGCGTTCGAAGGCGTGCCGCGCGAGTTGGAACACATTGCCTTGACCCTGGGCAAATCGCCGTGGCAAACGTTCTGGCAGGTGAGCATGCCGCTGGCGCGCCTGGGTGTGGCTGCCGGCATTGCGCTCGCCTGGGTGCGCGCGCTGGGCGAGTTCG
>JAKAIH010000500.1 GCA_021825225.1 Pseudomonadota bacterium | reverse complement strand
TGCGGCAGTCTCTCGAAAGGAATGAAACCAGCCCAGTCGTATTTCGCGTCCCAGCCGGGCGCGGGCGCCTCGCCCTTGAGGTCGTTCTCGGGTTTGCGCAGCGGGACGCGGCCGGGCGCGACAAAGCCGATATTGCCGGCGGTGTCCGCATACACCATGTTCTGCTGCGGCGAATGAAAGTCGCGCGCGGCCGCCAGAAACTCCTTCCAGTTGCCGGCGCTGGCGAACTTGCCGACTGCCTGGATCGACCGGTCGTCATCGCGCAGCGCGGTCCAGGCGAAAGCCAGCGCGAAGTTTTGCGGCAAGGCGTCCGCCGCAGGCTTGAACACGTCGGAGATCAGCGGTCCGTGGCGCGAGGCGCGCACCGTCAGCGTCACATCCGGCTGGCCCTTCACCTTGATCGTTTCCGTGCGCGTGGCGAGCTTCTGCCAGCCCTGCGGCGCGAGCACCCGGCCGGCGCCGTCGACACGCTCTATATACAGGTCCTGCACGTCCGGCCCGGTGTTGGTGAAGCCCCAGGCGATGTGCCGGTTGCGTCCCAGCGTCACGAAGGGCGCGCCCGGGAAGGTCGCGCCCATCACGTCGAAGCCGGGCGCTGACAGATGGGCGAAGTACCATACGGCAGGCGCAGCCAGTCCCAGGTGCGGATCGTTGGCCAATAGCGGCTTGCCGCTCGCCGTGCGGCTGCCGGCGACTACCCAGTTGTTGGAGGCGCCGTCCTCGCTCAGGCCGGGCAGCGCGAGCGCGGCGAGCTTGCTTGCGTCCAACTGGCGGTAGAGCGCGGCGTAGTTGGCGATCTTGAGCGGCGCGTCCCCCGGATAAGGCGGCAGGAATTCGCCTATCTGCGCGGTCGAGAGTTTTTTCGCGAGGCGCAGGCGCAGCAGCTCGGTGCGCCAGTTGGCGCCCAGATCCCAGGCCATCATCTTGACCCAGGCGACCGAATCGGCGCTCTGCCAGGGTTCGGGCTGGACTCCGGTGAGCAGGAATTCGGGCGGCAAGGGGCCCGAGCGCTGCGCGAGAAATGCGTTGACCCCGGCCGTATAGGCGTCGAGCTGGCTGCGCGTCCTGGCGTCCAGTTTCTTCAGCGTGGCTTCGGCCACGCGGCGCACGCCCAGGGTGCGCAGGAATTTGTCCGCGTCCAGAGTGGCCGGGCCCAGCGCCTCGGACAGGCGTCCGCTGCCGATGCGCCGGTTCATTTCCATCTGCCACAGGCGATCCTGGGCATGGACGAAGCCGAGCGCGAAATAGGCATCCTCGACACTGCCGGCGTAGATATGCGGCACGCCGTAGCGGTCGCGCACGATGTCCACCGGCGCCTTGAGGCCGGACAGCGTGACGCTGCCCTCGAGCTGCGGCAGCGACTGGCGCAGCCAGATGTAGCCTGCAGCGACGGCGAGCAGAATTATCAGCAGCAGCGCCGAGAAAGCGCGCAATGCGATTTTCATTGGGTCAACATTCCGTGGGGATGGCCGTTAACGTCAATAGGCTAGCATAAGTGCGGCTTATCCCGGCTGGGGAACACCCGGTGAATTTTCGTTCAGGGATGATGCGTAGCACCGGGGAATTTGGTATAAACGTTCAACGCGTTCGAAACGGAGTGCTCGATTTGCTCTATACCCTGCATGAAATGAGTCACGCGGCGCTGGCGCCTTGGCAGATGTGGGCCAGCATGAACGCCAACATGTTCAGCCATCCGTTCAGCCCGCTTGCCTACTCTCCGTTCAGCCGCAAGATCGCGGCCGGCAGCGAACTCTTCCTGCGCATCACCCAGCGTTACCAGAAACCCGAATTCGGCATCAGCGAGACCCGCGTCGGCGGCAAGGCGGTCGCAGTCCACGAGGTCGTCGCCGTCGACAAGCCTTTCTGCAAACTGTTGCACTTCGAGCGCGACCTCGCTGCGCGCAAAGGGCGCGCCGACCCGACGGTGCTGCTGGTGGCGCCGCTGTCGGGCCACCATGCCACGCTGCTGCGCGACACGGTGCGCACGCTCCTGCCCGAGCACGAGGTGTATATCACCGACTGGGTCGATGCGCGCATGGTGCCGCTCAGCCACGGCGCATTCCATCTCGACGATTATGTCGATTACGTGCGCGAATTCATCACTTTCCTCGGGCCGGACGTGCACGTGGTCTCGGTGTGCCAGCCGACGGTGCCGGTGCTGGCCGCGGTCGCGCTCATGGCGGAGGATGACGCGGCGGTCAAGCCGCGCACCATGATCATGATGGGCGGGCCGATCGACGCGCGGCGCAGCCCGACCGCGGTCAACAACCTGGCCACGGGCAAGCCCCTTTCCTGGTTCAAGGGCAATGTCATCGAACGCGTGCCGGCGAAATACCCGGGCGCGATGCGCCTGGTCTATCCGGGCTTCCTGCAGCACATGGGTTTCGTCGCGATGAATCCTTCGCGCCATGCCGATGCGCACCGCGATTTCTACAATCATCTGGTCGCGGGCGACGGCGAATCGGCCGAGGCGCACCGGCGCTTCTACGACGAATACAACGCGGTGCTCGACATGCCGGCCGAGTACTACCTGGATACGATCAAGACCGTGTTCCAGGAATTCTCCCTGCCCAAGGGGCGCATGTTCGTGCGCGAGCAACTGGTGCGGCCGCAGGCGATCAGCAAGACCGCGCTGCTGACCGTCGAGGGCGAACTCGACGATATCTCGGGCAACGGCCAGACCGAGTCGGCGCACGGCCTGTGCACCTCGATTCCGGCGAAGAAACGCGAACACTATCTTGCACCCGACATGGGGCATTACGGCATATTCAGCGGCCGGCGCTTTCGCGAAATGGTGTATCCGCGCATGCGCGAGTTCATGCGCCGCCACGGCTAGGGAAGCTCGGCCTGGGTCGGTGACCCA
>JAKAIH010000499.1 GCA_021825225.1 Pseudomonadota bacterium | reverse complement strand
GCCGCCGGCTGCGAGATGAAGCGGCTATTCGTGCGTCCTGCCGCGCGCGGGCTCGGCGCGGGCCGGGCGCTGGTCGCGCGCATCATCGATGAAGCGCGCGCCCTCGGCTATGGGGAAATGGTCCTCGACACCCTGCCGGCGATGGCCGAGGCGCAGCACCTCTATCAGGCGTTCGGCTTTCGCGACATCCCGCAGTATTGCGAGAACCCGATACCGGGCGCGCGTTATCTCGGGCGCAGCCTTGCGGACCCTGAGCTTGTGCGGAAATAACATATTTGTTATTATTCAGCCGTGGACTACACGATCACTTACTACAGTGAGGCCGTCCAGGCAGAGATCCTGAATCTGCCCGACACGCTCGCTGCCCGGTACATCGTGTTGACCCGCCGCATCGTCGCGCTCGGGCCAAACCTCGGAGAGCCTCACACCAAGGCATTCGGTGAAGGCTTGTTCGAACTCAGGTTGAAGGGCGCCGAAGGAATCGCACGGGTGTTTTTCTGCACCTTGGTCGCCCGGCGGGTCGTCATGCTGCACAGCTTTATCAAGAAGACCGACAAGACGCCGCCGCGTGAGCGCCGGATCGCGGAAGCGCGAATGAAGGAAGTCAAACATGCAAACTCATGACCAAGTCGTAAAAAAGCTGCTGCGCCGGCCCGGCGTGCGCGCCGAAGTGGAGCGCCTCGAGCGCGAGGAATTCGCTTTGCTCGACGCACTGCTCAAGGCGCGTGAAGAGGCCGGACTCACCCAGGCGCAAGTCGCCAAGCGCATGGGTACCCACGCTCCGGCGGTCGCGCGCCTGGAACGCGCGCTCGCAACCGGAAAGCACTCCCCTTCGGTCGCGACCTTGCGCAAGTACGTCAAGGCATGCGGCAAGCGCCTGATTCTCGAAGTCGCGTAGGCGCGCCGGTCGGATGCCGGCCAGTCCTTAGGCCGCCTGACGATGCCCGAGCTTGCCTTTGTGAAGGGAGGAGATATGCCAAAGCTGCAAATCAATGACGCAGAGATCCATTACGAGGAGCAGGGAACCGGCCCGGAAACCATCGTCTTTGCGCACGGGCTCCTGATGAGCGGGCGCTTGTTCGCCAATCAGGTGAATGCGCTCAAAGACCGGTATCGCTGCATCACCTTCGACTTTCGCGGACAAGGCCAGAGCGGGGTCACTGCATCAGGCTACGACATGGAGACCCTCAGCGAAGATGCCGCTGCGCTCATCGAAGCGCTTCGGTGCGCCCCCTGTCATTTCATGGGCCTGTCCATGGGAGGCTTCGTCGGGATGCGCCTGGCGATCCGTCGCCCTGAGCTGCTCAAGTCCCTCGTGCTGCTGGAGACTTCAGCCGACCCGGAACCGCAAGAAAACATAGGCCGGTATCGCCTGCTGAACTTCGTCGCCCGCTGGCTTGGTTTGAAGCTGGTCGCCGACCGCGTGATGCCGATCCTGTTCGGACAGAAGTTCCTGAACGATCCCGGCCGCGCCAAGGAAAAGGAACAATGGCGGGCGCGCGTGAGCGCCAACCACCGCATCGGCATCACCCGCGCGGTCAAGGGCGTGATCGAGCGCGCGGGTGTGTATGATCAACTGGACAGGATCAGGATTCCAACCTTGATCATCGTCGGCGACCAGGACGTTGCAACGGTGCCGGCGAAGGCGGAGCGGATGCACGCTCGCATTCGCGGCTCGAAGTTGGTCGTGATTCCCGGCGCAGGGCACAGTTCCACCGTCGAAGAACCGGCGGCGGTAAATGCCGCTCTGGAGGCGTTCCTCGGCACACAAGCAAACTAGACCACGGCTGCCAGCGCCGCGGGGCATCGCCCCTTCAATCCGCTTCAATTCGAAAAGGGATCCAAGTTGAAACCGATCAAGGCGTATCGAAATCCGGACTTCATGCACGGCAAGGAGGCGCGCGCACTGCGCATCCTGGCGGAGTACCTCGAACCGAAGAGCCGCTTCGAGGCCGAAGCCGTGGAGGACACCATCGTGTTCTTCGGGTCGGCGCGCATCGCGCAGGGCTCGCCCTGGTACGAGGCGGCGCGCGCGCTCGCGCATCGCCTGACGCAGTGGTCCAAGGGGCTGGACGCGACGACGCAGCGCCGCTTCGTCGTCTGCACCGGGGGCGGGCCGGGCATCATGGAAGCCGCAAACCGCGGCGCCTCGGAGGCGCGCGGGCGCAACGTCGGCATGAAGATCTCCCTGCCGCGCGAAGAGACCATCAACCCGCACGTGACGCGCGAACTCGCGTTCCATTTCCACTACTTCTTCATGCGCAAGTTCTGGCTCGCCTACATGGCCAAGGCGGTGATCGTGTTCCCCGGCGGTTTCGGCACGCTCGACGAACTGTTCGAGGTGCTGACGCTGGTGCAGACCAAGCGCATGACCAAGCACATGCCGATCGTGCTGTTCGGCACCGAGTACTGGCGCGAGGTGATCAACTTCGACGCGCTGGTGCGCCACGGCACCATCGACGCCGCCGACGTGGACCTCGTGCACCGCACGGACTCGGTGGATGACGCCTACGACTGGCTGATCCTCCAGCTCACCGAGCAGGCGCTCGGCAAGCCCGGCGCCATGCTCTAGCTATTCGCGTGCGCCGCGGCTCGCGGACTGCGCCGTGGTGTGGATCGCGGACTGTGCCGCGATGACGTCCGCCACCGCCGCGGTGAGCCGGGTGGCGTAGTCGATGTGCAGGAACTCGTTCGGGCCGTGCGCATTCGCCTGCGGGCCGAGGATGCCGGTGATGAGGAACTGCGCCTTGGGGAACTTCGCCCCGAGCATCGCCATGAACGGGATCGTTCCGCCCTCGCCCATCCACATCGCCGGCTTGCCGAAGTGCTTGTTCGAGGCGTCGTCCACCGCTTGCGCGAGCCACGCC
>JAKAIH010000019.1 GCA_021825225.1 Pseudomonadota bacterium | reverse complement strand
CTCGCGCGAAACTGACGATGTCGTGCACGGTGAGGAAGTACGGCTCGTAGCCGAGCTCGGCGATCAGTGCGAGTTCGTGCTCGACCAGAGCGCGGACTTTCGGCGGCACGCCCGCGGGAAAGCGCCGCGCGAGGCCCGCTGCGGCGAGCGCGCGCAGATGGCCCGAGGGCGTGGCGCCCGGCGGCACGATTTCCTCGGGATATTCGTAGCGCAGGCAATCGAGCGAAAAGGCGCAGCGCGCGGCGATGCGCAGGGATTCAGCCAGCAGCTCGCGCGGATACAGATTCGCGAGGCGCAGGCGCAGACGCAGATGGCGTTCGGCGTTCGGATACAGCGCGTGGCCGCATTGCGCGAGCGGTGTGCCCAGGCGTATCGCGGTGAGCGTGTCCTGCAGCCTGCGCCGGGAGCGCAGGTGCATGTGCACGTCGCCGGTCGCGACGAGCGGCAGGGCGCAGGCTGCGCCGAGTTCGTGCAGCGCGGCGAGGCGCGCGCGGTCGTTCGGCCCGCTGAGCAATTCCACGGCGATCCAGGCGCGAGCGGGAAAGCGCTCGGCGAGCCAGCGCGCCTGCGCCGTATCCGGCGCCGCTCCCGGCACGAGCAGTGCGAGGCAACCGGGCAGGCCCTGGTCCAGGTCCCTGGCCTCCAGGATATAGCGGCCTTTTACGCCGCGGCGTCGCCCACGGGTGATGAGTTCGGACAGATTGCCGTAGCCTTCGCGATCGGTGGCGAGCAGCACCAGCTTGGGGCCGTCGGCGAGGCGGATTTCGCTGCCGAGGATCAGCGGCAGGCCGCATTCCTTGGCTGCGCCATGCGCGCGCACCACGCCCGCGAACGAGCACTCGTCGGTGAGGGCGAGTGCGCTGTAGCCGAGCTGATGCGCGCGGGCGACGAGTTCTTCCGGATGCGATGCACCGCGCAGGAAGCTGAAATTCGACAGGCAGTGCAGCTCCGCGTAGGCGGGCAGGGAGGCATCCACAACTCAGGAAAAAATGCCGTGCAGATACCAGGCGCCGGCGGGACTGCGCTCGCGGTAGACCCACAGCAGTGCTTCATTGGCGGCGCGGGCGATGAAATAATCGCGCGCGATGTCGGCGCCGTCCCACCAGCCCGACTCGATGCGCTCCGGGCCGGCCAGCAATTTGAGCGGTCCTTGATGACAGGGGACAGACCCCATTTCCTCCAGGGCCTGCGGCCGCTCCAGCAGCCAGAACGGGCGCAGCTCGAAATCGAGGGCGAGCTGCCTGGCACCGGGTTCGGCCCGAGCGCTGGCGCGCTCCGGACGGTGGTCGGCGCACAGCGCCATGCCGTGCACAGCCGCGGCGCCCAGGCGCGAGCGCAGGCGCTCGATCAGGCGCGGCCAATTGCCTTCTTGCTGCAATTCATCGGAAAAAAGACTTTGGTTGGAGTGTTCGAGCGGTTCGATCGCCTGCACTTCCAGCGCGATGGCGCGCACCGCCTCGGGCAGCGCCGTCTGTTGCAGCCGTTCGCGCAAGAGCAGCGCGAAGTGCGCGGCTTCGCGGCAGGCGGCGACCAGACCCAATTCGATGCGGGTGGCGGGTGCGGCGCGATGAGCCAGGCTGAGGAGCAGGCGCCGCGTGCCGGCGGCGCGCGCCGCGAGAAAGCCTTCGAGTTGCGCCAGCAGCCGCTGTGCCGCGAACAGCAGGGCCTCGGTTTGCGTGGCCTCGGCCGGCAATTCGATCGCGGCGCCAAACTTTTCCGGCAGGACGAATGCGCCGCGCGGATCGGGCAGGCGGCCCAGGGCCTGGTCGAGCGCGTCGAGCAGGGGCTGGCCGAGGCGCCGCGCCAGCCCGGCGCGCGGCAGCGCCAGCAGATCGCCGATGCTGCCGGCGCCGATGGACGACAAGACTTCTTCCTCTGCGCATTGCAGCACCGAAACGGGCAGGGCACGGAGTTCGTTCTCGAGCAAGGCGGCATCGGCTATGAGGCGATGCCTGCCTGAGCGCGCGAACCAGGACGCAGCACGGGCCGTGGGCGCTGCTGCGAGGTGCGCGCTGTAGCCCATGGCGGCGAGTCCCTGGCGCAATCTCGCCTCGATTTGCGCCAAGCCGCCGAACAGCTTCAGGCTGCCCGAGACTTCCAGCAGCACCAGGTCTGGAAATTCGAGCGCGACACTGGACGTGCATTGCATCGCCCAGGCGGCGATGCCGAGCAGGGCTTCGGTTTCGGCTGCAGTCTCGCGTTCGCGCAGGCGCAGTCCCGGCGCGAGCGCAAGCGCCGCGCTGACCGGCATGCCTGCGCGCAGGCCGCGCGCAGCCGCCTTGGCGTCGCACACCAGGAGGCGCTGCCGCTCGGCGACCGCGCAGGGTTCAGGCGAGGGCAAGCCGCGCTGAAACGCTTCCAGCGGCAGCTGCGGCAGATGTAGTGCTATCCACAGCATGGGCATCATGTCGAGAAGAAAGGCCGCTTGCCGGTGCAAGCGAGGCCGGCAGCAAAATCGGCCGGGTGAGCGGCGCTCCCCGGCGTTTCAGAATCGATAGCGCAAGTCCGCCGGCAGCGGTGGCGAGCGCGATGCGCAGCGCCGCGGGCGTAGGCTCGCGCGCAGCCTCGCTCGGGCGGAACAGCAGGGCAAGGCTGCCCCCGGCCTCGGCTGCGAGCTGCAGGCGCCGCAATTCGGTGTAGCTGATGCGGCGCGGCCAGGCGAGCACGCCGCCGCATGCGGCCGTGCGCAGCGCCTGCTCCGCCGCCCACAAACTATCGCTGTCCTTGGCGGTTTTGACGATCACCACGCGCGCAAGGGCTATGCCGGCGGCGGCGAGCGCCGGCGCATAGGGCAGGTAGGGCGGCGCGATCCAGGCGATGAATTTGCCTTGGCCGCTGAGCTGCGCCAGCGCCGGACCGAGGATGCGCAGCTCGCCTATGCCTTCGTGCTGCGGCAGGATTTCGGTGAGCGCGCCGCCGGGCCAGCCGCCGCCCGGCAGTTCGGCATCCAGCGCGGCAAAGCCGGTGGCAACCCCGGGGCAGGCGCTGCGCGCGAGTTCGCTGCCGCGCCAGACGCCGGGATGCTGATCGAGTGCGGTCGCGAGACCGGGCATGACATCTCCAGAAACTGTATGTTTATACAGTATCCGAAAATTTACCCGGCTTGTCTACCCGGATTTTCAAAAGGGTGTTTCAGGCGATGCTGAAACGGCCCTAAATTTCCTTGTTAAGGACCACCACCGGGCAGGGCAGCTCGGACAGTTGCGCCGGTTTGAGATCCTCTATGCATCCTGGCCACAGCAGCACGCCGAAATGGCGGCTGCGCGCCGTCCGGATAATGCTTGCCGGGCTGCTGTCGGGCAGATACAGGCAGCTTGCGCTCGTGCGGCCGATCAGATGCTGTGTCGCCCGCTGCCGCAGCTCATTGAAGGTTTGCGCCCCGGTAACCGGAATAAGCACAATCAGTTCGCTGCCTGTGACTCCGGCGAGGGTACTGCCTATGGACAGGGCGCGCAGCGCCGCGGCGGAGCCGTCGAACACCACCGCCACGGGGCGCGTAGCCAGCGCGGGAAAGCGCTGTGCAGGATCGTTGCGGCGGTGAGTGCCCGGCCATGAATATTCCGAGCGGCCCAGTACCAGCAGATCGGAGGCGTCGGCCCATGCCAGCGCGCTGCGCAGCACCTCGCCGCGCACGACTTCGAGCGTCCAGGCGAGCGACAGGCGTTCGGCCGTCGCGGCGAGCAGGCGCCGCAGCTGTTCCGCCTGTGCCCGCAGGGCATGCTCGACGGATTCAGGGGCCAGGGGACGGGCGCGGGCCGAGGCGAAGCCGAGTTCGCGCGCGAACGGCAATCCGGCAAAGCGCAGCAGCCGCTCGTCCTCGATGAACAGGCCGGCCAGTTCCGCGTTCAGCCCCAGCGCCAGCCCGGCGGCAGCCTCGATCGCGGGCAGGACCGAGGAGGCTGTGTCCAGCACCATGACGATGCGGCGGATTTTTTCGGCATCAGTGGGCATTGCGCTTGGCGCGCGCTTGCGCGATCCGCTTCACCTGGCCCGGGCGCGGCTGTTCGCGGCGCAGCGCCGCCAGGTCGCGCAGGCGCGCCGCTACGCGGCCGTTCAGGGTGAGTTGCGCGCTCACGCCTTCGTCCTGCGGCAGACCCGCGGGCATGCCGGTAAGCAGTTCGATGGCATCGTCCACGGTGCGCACGGCGAACACGCGGAATGTTCCTTCGGCCGCGGCGGCCAGCACCTCATCGCGCAGCATCAGCTGGTCCACGTTGGCGGCGGGAATCAGCACGCCATGTCCGCCGCTCAGGCCGCGCGCCTTGCAGATGTCGAAGAAGCCTTCAATCTTTTCGTTCACGGCACCGATAGGCTGCACTTCGCCCAGCTGGTTGATCGAGCCGGTGACCGCGTAGCTCTGCCGGATCGGCGCGTCGGCGAGAGACGAGAGCAGGGCGCACAGCTCGGCGAGCGAGGCGCTGTCCCCATCCACATGGCCGTAGGTCTGCTCGAACACCAGGCTCGCCGTCAGGGAATGCGGCAGGTTGCCGGAAAAGCGCGCCGCGAGGAATGCCGACAGGATCATCACGCCTTTCGAGTGGATGGCGCCGCCGAGTTCGACTTCGCGCTGGATGTCGATCACCTGACCTTCGCCCAGGTGCGTGGTGGCGGTGATGCGCACCGGCTCGGCGAAGGCGAAGTCGCCCAGATCGAACACGGACAATCCGTTCACCTGGCCAACGGCCGTGCCGGCGGTATCGATCAGCACCTTGCCGCGCAGGATCGCTTCCTGGACATCGGCGCGCAGGCGGCCGGCACGGTGTCGCTGGGCATCGATTGCGCCTTGAATCGCATCGGCGCCGATGGCGGCGCTGCCCGCATGGCGCGCCCGGTGGTCGGCCTCGTGCAGCAGTACAAGCATGCGCTCGACGTTGGCGGTGATCTTGCGCGTGTCGCCCGCGGCGCGTGAGCCGAAATCGAGCACGCGCGCGACCGCGTCCCGTTCCAGCGGCAACAGACCGTCGCCGCGCGCCCGCGTGGCGATGAAGCGGGCGAACAGCAGGTTGCTCTCGGGCGTGCGTTCCAGGTGCTCCTCGAAGTCGGCGGCGACGCGAAACAGCTTGCTGAAATCCGGGTCGTAGGCCTGCAGCAGGTAGAACAGCATGCGCTCGCCGACGAGTATTACCTTCATCTTGAGCGGAATCGGCTCGGGTTCCAGCGACAGCGTGCTCACCAGGCCGTAGGCCTCGCCCAGGGATTCGATGCGGATCTGGTGGCGCAGCAGCGCGCGCTTCAACCCTTCCCAGGCAAATGGCTGGGTCAGCAGCCGGATCGCGTCCACCAGCAGGTAGCCGCCGTTGGCGCGATGCAGCGCGCCGGACTTGATCAGGCCGAAATCGGTGACCAGCGTACCCAGGCGCGAGATGTGGTCGATGCGGCCGACCAGATTCTGCAGCGTCGGATGGTCGACGTACACGACTGGCGAGCCGTCCGGTGCGCCGTTGTCCACCAGCACGTTGACCTGATAGCGCCGCAGCGAGGGTTCCTCCTGCTGCATCAGCCGCGCCATGGGCGAAGGCTCTTCGTCCGTTTTGCGGAAATCGTCCGCGTTTTCGATGACGTCGTGCCGCACCGCATCCAGGTATTCCACCACGCGCGGCCATTCGGCGTAGCGCTGCTTCAGTTCGTCCACCAGGTGTCCGACGGCAAACAGCGTCATCTCGCGGTTCAGCTCGCGGATGCGCTCGAGGCGTTCCTTGCGCCAGCGCATGGTGTCGCGGATCAGCCGCTCCAGCCTGGACTGCAAGGTCTCGATCGCGCCTTTGACGCGCTGCTGCTCTGCATCGGGCAGCTTCGCGAACTCCTCAGCGCCCATCACTTCGCCATCCTTGACCGGTGCGAAGGAAAAACCGGCCGGCGTGCGCAGCAAGGCGACGCCCTGGGCCATGGATTCGTCGCCCAGTCCCGAAAACGCCTTTTCGTGGCGTTCCTTGAATTCGGCGTCGATGCTGTCGACCTTGGAGCGGTATTCGTCGCCTTCGAACACCGCCGGGATGTTGCTGCGCAACTCCTCCACCAGCCGCGCCATGTCCTTGCCCAAGCCGGTGCCGCGGCCGGGCGGCAGTTCGATCGCGATGGGGCGGTGCGGCTGCACGAAGTTGTTGACGTAGACCCAGTCGGACGGACGCGCAGCGGATTTGGCGCGCGCTTCTATGCGCTGCCGCGCCAGCGTGTGCCGGCCGCAGCCGGCCGGGCCCATGACGAACAGATTGTAGCCGTCGCGGTCGATGCCGGCGGCCAGTTCGATGGCGTCGGTGGCGCGCTCCTGGCCCGGGATGGTGCCTATGTCCTCGAGCTCATCGCTAGTGGCGAAGCTGAACTGCCGCGGATCGCAGCGATGCGCCAGTTCTTCCACCGTAAGGGGCCTGGAGGCTGGATTCGACATGATGGGACGCGCGGCAGGAATGATATGAAACAGACTAGCGCGAAGCGTTTCCGCCACGTTTGACATCCATCATAGCGGTCATTTTCCCCGGAATTTGACGAGCGGAGAGAAGTGGAAGCTGCATCCAGGGGTACCTGCCGAAGGATCATTTAGACAGATAAATTAAACTGTCTAAATAATGCTTGACAACACTTGCGCAAGTGTCTATTTTATCATTTATACAGTATAAATTTTAGGGAAAAGAATCCGGCCTTAACCCGGTTCGCGCTCAAATCAACATGAAATCCAGCAAAGAAATATTAGAGAAAACTGGCATTTCACGTGCAACCCTAAATAATTACATTAAGTTAGGGATACTGTCCAAGCCGCTACTCAAACAACCCCAGCCTGAAGAGGGCGATGCAAAGATGATGGGGTACTTTCCTGAGGAAGCGATAAACCAGATTGAAGAAGTCCAACGACTGAAAGGGGAAGGGTTGACCATGGCCGAGGTAGTTGCACGCATAGGAGTTTCCCAGTCCGGGCGGGAGCCGCTTGCCGCCGAGCCGGCGACCGCCGCAGCCGAAACGCCGTTCGGCGAACAGTCGCCGCCGGTGGCGACCGATAATCGCCGCGCCTTGCGCCTGACGCTGGAGGACGTGCCGCATCCGGCCTACATGGTGAATTACAACTTCGAACTGACCTGGTACAACGATGCGGCGCGCAAGCGCATTCTTTCCGGCCTGGACACGCTGCCTGCGCACAGCGAGGCGCGCAACCTGTTCCTGCTGCTGTTTCAGGCCGTGTCCGAGAAGTCGAATTATTTCGACTCGGAGCTGTTGCGCATCCACCTGGCCTTGGCCAAGAGCCGTCTGGCGAAAAGCAGCGTTCTCGGGCTGCTGCGAGGGTTGGACCGCGGGGCCCTGGCGCTGGCGGACCAGCTGTACGGCGAAGCGGTGGCCACATCGGAGCGCAAGCCCATCCTCGATTTCTCGGTCGACCTGATCGATTCCGCCGGGCACGCGGAAAGCTGGCGTGTGTTCGCCTCCTTCTTCCGCGAAGGGATTTTCGTCGTATACATTCCGGCGCAGCAGTACAACGCGTCGCTGCTGGATTTCCTCAGCCAGCGCGACGCGGTGATCCGCGACCTGATGCGCAAGCGCCTGCCGGTGCTCACCCCGCTCGCTGTGATGGTCGCCGATCTGCAGAACTCGGTCAAAATCTGCTCCGAACTGCCGCCGGAAGAGTACTTCGAGCTGATCAATGAAATCTGGACCACCATGGGGCCGGTTTTCAGAAAGTACTACGGCACCTACGGCAAGCATGTAGGCGACGGCATGGTCTATTATTTTTTCCCGCAGCCCGACAGCGACTACATTTTCAACGCACTGGCCTGCGCGCAGGAGCTGAAATCGGAAATCAGGAAAATCAGCAAGAAGTGGCAGCTGCGCAAGAACTGGCTCAACGAGCTCTACCTCAACACCGGGCTGCATGAGGGCCAGGAGTGGCTGGGCACGTTCCAGACCGCTACCAGCGTGGAGTTCGCGGTGCTCGGGGATACCATCAACCATGCTTCCCGCCTGAGCGAGTTCGCGCGCTTCGGCACCATCTGGGCGACGAAGAACCTGTTGAGCAAGCTGGCGCAGCAGAAGCGCGCCGCCGTCGATTTCGGCATCACGCGCAAAGGCGAGGACGGTCAGGAGCATTTCGTCGCCTCATCCTACTCGCAGCTGGGCACGATGGTCGACTTGGCCAACGAGCGCTACGAGAAGCTGCGCGACATCGCCATGCTGCCGATTACGGAGATCCGCTCGGTGAAATACGCGGTTTAGCGCCGGCGAAATGCGGTAAATCCTGCGCGATGGGTTATCCTAGGGGCAACCATCCCGCCTGCGCCTCGCCATGCCCCTCATCCAGCTATCCCAGGTTTGCCTCGCCTATGGCCATGTGCCTTTGCTCGACCATGCCGATCTGGTCATCGAACCGGGCGAGCGCATCGGCCTGATCGGCCGCAACGGCACCGGCAAGTCCAGCCTGCTCAAGCTCATCGACGGTGCCGCCGCCGATGACGGCAAGCTCTGGCGCGCGCCCGAGCTGAAGCTCGCAAGCGTGGCGCAGGAGCCGGATTTCCGGCCCGGGCTGAGCGTGTTCGAAGCGGTAGCCGAAGGCCTGGGCCAAGGCACCCAACTGCTCGTCGACTATCATGCGGCGGCGCACGCCCTCAGCGAAGCGCATGAAGCCGGCGCAGCGGCCGATCCCGCCTTGATGGACAGACTGCATGAGCTGCAGGAAGCGCTCGATGCGAGCGACGGCTGGAGCCTGGAGCACAAGGTCGCAAACACGCTCTCACGCCTGCAGCTGGACGCCGACCGGCTGGTGGCGGACCTGTCCGGAGGTTTGAAGAAGCGCGTCGCCCTGGCACGGGCGTTGGTGCCGGCGCCTGCGCTGTTGCTGCTGGATGAGCCGACCAACCATCTGGACGTAGGCGCGATCGAATGGCTGGAGCAGATGCTGCTGTCGTTTTCGGGCAGCGTGCTGTTCGTTACTCACGATCGGCGTTTTCTCGACAACGTGGCCACGCGGATCATCGAGCTCGATCGCGGGCACCTCACCGGCTACGACGGCAACTTCAGCGCCTACCAGCAGCAGAAAGCGGCGGCGCTCGAAGCCGAAGCGGTACACGAGCGCAAATTCGACAAGTTCTTGGCGCAGGAAGAAGTGTGGATCCGCAAAGGCATCGAAGCACGGCGTACGCGCAACGAAGGCCGGGTGCGACGCCTGGAAGCTTTGCGCCTGGAGCGCAGCGCGCGGCGCACGCGAGTCGGCAAGGTCGCCCTGGCGGTGGACGAGGGCGAGCGTTCCGGCAAGTTGGTAGTGGAACTGCGCAAAGTGGGCAAGCAATACGGCGGAAAAGCGGTAGTGCGGGACTTTTCCTGCCGCATCCTGCGCGGCGACAAAGTGGGCCTGATCGGACCCAACGGCAGCGGCAAGACCACCTTGCTCAAACTGATCCTGGGCGAACTGCAGCCGGACGAGGGCCAGGTCCGTCTCGGCACCAAGCTCGATTTCGCCTATTTCGACCAGTTCCGCGCGGTGCTGGATGAAGAGGCCACGCTGGCCGACACCATCAGCGTCGGCGGGGATTTCGTCGAAATCAACGGCGCGCGCAAGCACGTGATCAGCTACCTCGGTGATTTTCTGTTCCCGCCCGAACGCGCGCGCGCTCCGGTCAAATCGCTCTCCGGCGGCGAGCGCAATCGCCTGCTGCTGGCGCGTCTGTTCAGCCGGCCGGCCAATGTGCTGGTGCTGGATGAGCCCACCAACGACCTCGACATCGAGACGCTGGAACTGCTGGAGGAACTGCTGCAGGACTATAGCGGCACGCTGTTTCTGGTGAGCCACGATCGCGCGTTCCTCGACAACGTGGTGACCCAGACCATAGCCAGCGAAGGTGAGGGCGTATGGAAGGAATACGCCGGCGGCTACAGCGACTGGCAGCGCGTGAAAGCGTCAGCCGGGGCAGAGGCGGCGCCCGCGCGGGGCGGGCAAAAGACGGAAGAAGGTCGCACCCGACGCGGTCCTGCCGCGCCGGTGCCTGCCAAGACCCGGCTCAGCTACAAGGAAGAGCGCGAACTCGCCGGACTTCCGGCAAAAATAGACGCTCTGGAAAAGGAGCAAGGGCAGATCGGCGCCGCGCTCGCGGATGCCGCGCTGTACCGGGATCAGCCGGGGCAGGTGCAGCGCCTGAACCTGCGTTATGCGGCGATCGAGGCGGAACTCGCGTCGGCCCTGTCGCGCTGGGAAGAGCTGGAAGCGCGGCGCTGAGCTTACAGAATCTTCGCGAAGCGCTGCACGGCTTCTTCGACGTTGGCCCGGCTGTTGAAGGCGCTCAGACGGAAATAACCCTCGCCACAGGCGCCAAAGCCGCTCCCTGGCGTTCCTACCAAATGGGCTTGCTGCAGTAGCTTGTCGAAAAAATCCCAACTGCTCAAATTGCCTGGGGTTTTCAGCCAGACGTAAGGTGCGTTCACCCCGCCGTAGACCCGTATTCCCAGTTGTGTCAGCGCTTCGCGCACCAGCTTGGCGTTGGCGAGGTAAAACGCTATGGTTTCCCGCACCTGCTGCTTGCCTTCGGGCGAGTAAATCGCAGCGGCGCCTCGTTGCACGGGATACGAAACCCCGTTGAACTTGGTGCAGTGCCGCCGATTCCAGAGCCCATGAATCGAGACTTCGCGGCCATCTCGCGTCTTTCCCTTGAGGCCCTTCGGAATCACCGTGAAGGCACAGCGCACGCCGGTGAAGCCGGCCGTCTTGCTGAAACTGCGGAACTCGATCGCGACGTCCCTCGCTCCGTCAATTTCATAGATCGAGTGCGGAATGGCCGGATCGGTGATGTACGCTTCATAGGCGGCGTCATACAGAATTATCGAACCGTTCTGCCGCGCGTATTCGACCCAGCGCTTCAACATCTCCTTGGTGGCAACCACGCCAGTCGGGTTATTCGGATAGCACAGGTAAATCAGGTCGACCCGCTGCTTGGGAAGTTCAGGAACGAAATCGTTTTCCGCGGTAACCGGAAGGTACACCAGGCCGCTGTAGCGGCCGCTGGCATCCGCCGGCCCCGTGTGCCCGGCCATGACGTTGGTATCCACATAGACCGGATAGACGGGATCCAGCACCGCGATGACGTTATCCTCGCCGAACACATCCAGGATATTCCCCGAATCACACTTCGAGCCGTCCGAGACGAAGATCTCATCCGCGTCGACCTCGGCTCCGCGAGCCCGATAATCGTGTTTGGCAATGGCTTCGCGCAGGAAATCGTAGCCCTGCTCGGGCCCATAGCCACGGAACGACGACCGTTCGGCCAACTCATCGACGGCTGCATGCATCGCCTGAGTCACGGCGGGAGCAAGAGGTTCGGTGACATCGCCGATGCCCAGGCGAATGACGTTTGCGGAAGGGTTCTTGTCGCAGAAGGCCTGGACCCGCCGGCCAATTTCCGGAAACAGGTAACCGGCGGTCAACTTGAGGTAATTGTCGTTAATATAGGTCATGATCGAATTTGAAAGCCCTAATCTGGTGGATTCGCTTGCTGCGCTTCGCCAAACAACATCACTCGCTGCAGGGTCCCATTGCGTTCGTCGAATCGCACTGGCGCAACGCCGCCCGGCATTCTAACATTTACGGTCTTCGCATCGAGGAGCCCCAGCTTGCGTGCGGCGCTCGCGACGGCCGTTGCGCTTGACCCGGAAGACAAAGTCGGTCCTTCGCCGCGCTCAAACACGCGCGCTTCGATACTATCCGGACCAGTGACGCAGGCCCACTGCAGATTGATGCCGTTCTTGCACGGGCGCCCCACGCCGCGCATGCCTTGGCTCCCGGTGCTGTTCGCAATCGCGCTTAAGCCGGGCATCCACTTCTCGGAGCCGAGCTGCTCCATCGAGGGCAACAGGTCCGGGCTTGTCAGGAAGGTCACACAATGCGGATTCCCGACATTGACAAACTGGCTGCATGCCCAGGATGCCTCGATCTTCTCGAGATCGTAAACACGGGCAACGACGAGATCGTCGAACTCGGAAACCCCAACGTGTTCGGGTGCTGCCCCAACTGCTGAAAGTCCATATGTCGGGACGCCCATGTCGATCCAAAATCCTTTGCGCCCCTCTCGTTCACCTGCTTCTATGCGCGCCTCGACAAAGGGCGACTCGGGCGTGTCGTGATAGACGCGCAAAAAGAAGGCATCCGAGCGATTGGTCCGTCCGGCGTCGACGAGGTACTGCGAGAAGATCGTCAGGCCGTTCCCGCTGCGCTCCGCCAGCGTTCCGTCGGTGTTTACGATCAACAACGCGAAAGCGTGTCCGTCCGGGAAGGGGCCCACTAACAAACCATCCGACCGGTACCTCTTGGCGCCGCCCGTTTCGGTCCCTGCAGAATCGTTCAGGCGGCCGCAAATGCGTTCGATGGCGCGTCGTGCCCAACGCTCGCGTGTCCTGGCGGCTTCAGGAGCAGTTCGCGCAAGATCGGCGAAGCCGCCGATCTCCTCCGGCGTGGCGACAAAATAGGTATTGCCGCGGGCATCATAGAATGCGGCCATGTTGGCTTCCTCGTGGACCTGCACTACATCGACGCGACGATCTCGCGGATGACTTTGGCGTCGGAGAACGGAATCTTCTTGGTTACGGGGCGTCCCCGGGAATCATGCAAGGGCAGCCCAGCGGAGTCGCGTTCAAGTACGATCTGGTAGTCTTCATGGCCTTTGCCGGCGACGACAAGGACATCTCCCGAGCGCAATGCGCAAAGCGCGCGTTGCAAGGCTTCACGACGCGGGCCGGCGTTCGTTGCGCGGGCCGCACTCGTGGCACCCGAGAGCACTTGTCTGCGGATGGCGTCCGGGTCCTCGGTGCGTGGATTGTCATCCGTCACCCAAACGCAATCGCTGCGTTCTGCGGCAATACGGCCCATGATGGGTCGCTTGCCCTTATCGCGGTCGCCGCCGCAGCCGAACAGCACGTGGAGCTTGGCTTTCGCGCCGACGTGCGGGCGCACACTGCGCAGAACATTGTCCAGAGCGTCGGGAGTATGCGCGTAATCCACGTAGACTGCCGCGCCATTGGCAAGAACGGCGGCGAGTTCAAGCCGCCCTGGAACGCTGGCCAGGCGAGCGATGCCGGCAATCGCTCGGTCGACTGGCACGTCTGTGCCCAGGGCCAAACCGAGCGCGCATAGAATGTTCTCCGCCTGAAACGCACCTGCCACCGGCGCCTCCACTTCGTACGAGGCGCCGAAG
>JAKAIH010000498.1 GCA_021825225.1 Pseudomonadota bacterium | reverse complement strand
CCTCCCGAGATTCCCGATGAACACAACCGCCTCGACCAGCCTACCCGTCAGCGCGCAGGACGTAGCCGACGCCGCCGCGCGCCTCGAAGGGCACGCGCACCGCACGCCGGTGCTGCATTCGCGCACAGTGAACGAGCGCACCGGCGCGCAGGTATTTTTCAAGTGCGAGAATTTCCAGCGCATGGGCGCGTTCAAGTTTCGCGGCGCCTTCAACGCGCTGTCGCAGCTGACGCCGGAGCAAAAGCGTGCCGGCGTACTCGCCTACTCCTCCGGCAATCACGCCCAGGCCGTGGCGCTCGCAGGCGCACTGCTCGGCGTGAAGACCGCGATCGTCATGCCCGCCGACGCGCCGCAGGTCAAGCTCGAGGCCACGCGCGGCTACGGCGCCGAAGTCATCACTTACGATCCGAAGACGACGCAGCGCGAGCAGCTGGCGGCCAGCATCGCCGCGGAACGCGGCATGAGCGTGATCCCTCCCTACAACCATGCACACGTCGTCGCCGGCCAGGGCACGGCGGCAAAGGAACTATTCGAGGAAACCGGGCCGCTGGATTATCTGCTCGTGCCCTGCGGCGGCGGCGGCTTGCTTTCCGGTTGCGCGGTCGCGGCGAGCCGCTGGTCGCCGGGCTGCAAGGTGATCGGCGTGGAGCCCGAAGCAGGCGACGACGCCACGCGCTCGTTCCGCTCCAAGACGCTGCAGAGCTGCCACAACCCGGACACCATCGCCGACGGTGCGCGCACGCCCTCCCTAGGCAGCATCACCTTCCCGCTGGTGCTGCATTACGTGCACGACATGGCTACGGTGAACGACGCCGAGCTGCTGCGCAGCATGTTCTGGATCTGGGAGCGCATGAAATTCGTCGCCGAACCCACCGGCGTGCTCGCCGCCGCGGCCTTGCTCGAAGGCAAGCTGGACGGCCGGCACGACTACAAGGGCCGGCGCATCGGCATCGTCGTCTCCGGCGGCAACGCCGACATCCGGGCGCTGTGCAAGCTGATCTAGCCGTGCAGCTTCGGCAATGGCGCAGCCTGCCGCATCGGCCGAATTCCGCTTCTACGAGGAACTGAACGATTTCCTGCCGGCGGAGCGGCGCGGCGTCGCATTCCGCTACAGCGTCGCCGGCACGCGCTCGGTCAAGGACGCGATCGAGTCCATCGGCGTGCCGCATACCGAAGTCGACCTGATCCTGGTCGACGGAGAATCGGTGGGCTTCGGGCGCGTGCTGCGCGGAGGCGAGCGCGTCGCGGTGTACCCGGTGTTCGAGCTGCTCGACATCGCGCCGCTGCAGCATCTGCGGCCGCGGCCGCTGCGCGAACCGCGCTTCGTGCTCGACGCCCATCTGGGCAAGCTCGCGCGGCATCTGCGCCTGGCCGGCTTCGACTGCCTCTATCGCAACGACTACCGCGACAGCGAACTGGTCACCGCCGCGCTGGCCGAGAATCGCATCATCCTCACGCGCGACAAGGGTCTGCTCAAGCAGCGCCTGGTCACCCACGGCTACTGCGTGCGCAACACCGACTCCGAGGCGCAGCTGCGCGAAGTGCTGCGCGCCTTGCAGCTGGAAGCGTGCTTGCGCCCGTTCACGCGCTGCCGCGAGTGCAATGCCGAACTGCGCGAGGTGCCCAAGGCCGAAGTGCTGGCGCGCCTGCCGGAAAAAGTGCGCGCCGCCTACGAGCGCTTCCAGCTATGCCCGGGCTGCGGCCGCATCTTCTGGGAAGGGACCCATTACGAGCGGCTGCGCCGGCTGCTCGAGCCGGCAGCGCAGTCCGGCGCCGGGTTCGTCTAGCGCCGCTCAGGCGCCCTTGTCTTTCAGCGGGCAGGTGTTGATCCCGAGCAGGCTATACAGCGGGCAGAAATTGAACAGGCCGGTAACGAGCGGCACGATGCCGACCAGCCCCCACCAGCGGGTGTTGCCTTCCAGAATCAGGATCAGGCTCAGCAAAACCAGTCCCACCACGATACGCAATATCTTGTCCATGCCGCCTACGTTCGCTTTCATGATCGATCCCCGTTCATATGATAAATAGAAGTGGATTCTAGTCCAGGGCGGCGGCCGCGTATGTAACGTTGGTTACGCAACCAACGAAGCCCGGCGCCGCCGCCGCGCTTCCTGCAACCGGGCCTATTCGGGCAGCGACGAATCGCGCTTTGCCGCTTCACGCAGATGATGGTAGACGGTGTTGCGCGAAATCGCCAGATTCCGCGCGGTATGGCTCACGTTACCGCCGGAGCGGCGGAATTCCCGCACCACCTCCTCGGCCACCTTGTCGCGCAATACCGATCCGGCCGTCGGGCTACCGGGCTTTAGAACCGGCGGCACCCAAACCGCAACTTGCGCCAGCTCTATATGTTTATCCGTCGCGGCCAGCAGCGCGCGCGTCAAAACGGCGCGCAGCTCGCGGAAATTGCCAGGCCAACTGTGCACCTCGAGGCGCGCGGCGGCCTCTGCCGATATGGTTGCGGCAGGATCGATGCGCGCTAGGGTGAAGCGCAGCGCCGCCTCGAAGTCAACGCGGTTGCGCAGCGGCGGCAGCACGGCCTTGATGGTATCGAGCCGGTAGAGGAGGTCTGCGCGAAAGCGCCTGGCGGCGACTTCGGCTGCAAGGTCGGCATTGGTCGCCGCGAGAATCTGCACGTCGACGACGCGGCCGCCGCGGCCACCCACCGCTCGCACCAGCCGATCGTCGAGAAAGCGCAGCAGCGTCGCCTGCAGTTGCGGCACCAGCGCCCCGATTTCATCCAACAGCAGCGTGCCTCCGTCGGCGCTCGCAATCAGCCCTTCGGCGCCCTCCTTGCGCGCCCCGGTAAAGGCACCCGCCGCGTAACCGAACAGTTCCGCCTCGAACAGATGCTCCGGCATGGTCGGAA
>JAKAIH010000497.1 GCA_021825225.1 Pseudomonadota bacterium | reverse complement strand
TCCGGATAGGTTTCCGCTAGCGCCGCATCGAGCATCACGCTATCGAGGCGGATGCCGATGCGCCCGCTGCCGCTGCCCATCACCTGCATGGAGTTGGTGGCGAGGTTGAGCAGGATCTGCTGGATCTGGGTGGCGTCGGCCAGCACCGGCGGCACATCGGCGGCGCAGTGAACTTCCAGGCTCAACCTTGCCGGCAGCGTGGCGCGCAGCAGGCGCGCCGACTCTTCGACGATCGGGGCAAGCGCGATCAGCTTGCGCTCGGCGGGTTGTCTGCGGCTGAAGGAGAGAATCTGCTGCACCAGGTCGCGCGCGCGCGAGCCGGCCTTGCGGATCTCCTCCAAGCTTTCCAGTGCAAGGGAATTGGCCGGGACGTCCTGCCGCGCAAGCTCGGTATTGCCGAGGATGGTGGCGATGATGTTGTTGAAATCGTGCGCGATGCCGCCGGCGAGCGTGCCGATGGCCTGCATTTTCTGCGACTCGCGCAGTTGCGCTTCGAGTGAATCGCGCACGGCTTCGGCCTTCTTGCGCTCGGTGATGTCTTCCTTCACCGCAATGTAGTGCTCGATCTCTCCGCTTTCGCCTTTGACCCCGGAAATCGCCGCGAACTCCCAGAACAACTCGCCGTTCTTGCGGCGGTTGCACAGCTCGCCGCGCCATTCGCCTCCTGCGGAAATCGCCTGCCACATCTCCCGGTAAGTCTCAGCCGGCGTCGTGTCCGACTTGAGTATCCGCGGGTTGCGGCCGAGCGCTTCGGCTGCAGCGTAGCCCGTGACCTGCTCGAAGCGGGGATTGACGTACTCGATATCGCCCGCCGGGTCGGTAATCACGATTGCGGAGGGGCTCTGCTCTATTGCGTGGGACAGTTTGCGCATTTCCGTCTCGGCGTGCTTGCGCCCGCTGATGTCGCGCGTGATGCTGATGACGTGCGGCACGCCTTCGACCTCGATCATGGCGGCGGACATCAGGCCAACGCGGGTGCTGCCGTCCTTGGCGCGGAAGCGCGCCTCCAGATTGGCGACCACGCCGTCTTTTCTCAGTCCCTCCACCATCCGTCTCCGGTCTTCGGGCTGGTCCCAGATGTCGAATTCGATGGAGGTATGGCCGATGATTTCGCCTTCGGTATAGCCCATGAGCTGCGTAAAACCACGGTTGACCGAGACGTACAGCCCGTCTTCGAGCCGGTTGATGTTGACCGCATCCGGGCTGAGGTAAAACGCCTTTCTGAATCTGTCCTCGCTGATCATCAGCGCGTTCTCCGCGCGCTTGTGCTCGGTGATGTCTTCGACCATCGCCGTCACGTAATCGACCTCGCCATTGGCTTTGCGGATGCAGCGCACCACCAATTTGGTGTATACGATCTTCCCGCTACGGCTGACGAAGCGCTTCTCCAGGCTGTAGCCATCGATTTCGTTCGCCAGCAAACGCGTGAATTGCTCGACATCGGCAGCCAGGTCGTCCGGGTGCGTGAGTTGCGCCCAGCTCATGGCGCGCAATTCCTGTTCTGAATACTCGAGCATTCGGCACAGGCATTGATTGACGCGCACCCAGCCCTTTTCAGGCGTGGTGATCGCCAGGCCGACCAGATCCAGTTCGTAGAAGGTGCGCAGCTGCTGTTCGCGGGCGTGCTTTTCGAGCGCCAGTTGCTTGCGCTCGGTGATGTCTCGCAGAAAAACCACAAAGCATTCGCCGTCGCCAGGCCGGTACTGGACGCTGACTTCGACGTCGAAAACACTTCCGTCCTTGCGCCGGTGGCGGGATTCGAAACGGTCCTCGCCCTGCGCCTTGACTTGGCGCAGGTGGACAAGGGTGTCATTCGTCGCTTCGACGACTTCGAGGTCCTGAATGCGCATGCGCAAGAGTTCCTGCATGCTGTAGGCGCTCATGCGGCAGTAGGTTTCGTTGACTTCCAGCAGGCGTCCCTGCGCGTCCGCCAGCCAGAAACCGTCCATGGCCGTATTCAGGATCGCGCGTCGCCGCTCCTCGCTCTGGCGCAGCGAATGCATGATGGCCGACAGTTCGCGCGTGCGCGTACCCACGCGGCGGCGCAGCGTCCGGTTCCAGGCGAACAGGGCGCTGCTCAGCAGCATCGCGGCGAACAGCACATAGACGCCATAGCGCGCGGCTTCGGGCCAGCGATCTGCGCCCAGCGTCTTGCCCATCCAGCGTGTCTCGATGGCCTCGCGTTCGTCCGCGCTGATGCGCGAAAAGCCGTCTTCGACCAGCGCTTTTAGCTCGTTTCTGCCTTTGCGTACTGCCCAGTGGAATTCGCCCACATAGAGCGGCGGCGAATAGCGGAACTCGTCTGCGGCGCCCTCGCGGTTGAAAAAATAGAAGGCAGGGGGTTTGTCGATGCAGAGTACGCGGACTTCCTGGCGGATCGCGGCTTTGACCTCGGCTTCGTAGCTCGGATAATGCTTGAGATCGGCGATGCCGTGAGCCTTAAGATAGTTGACGCAGGCATCGCCGTCCTTGACGCCGACGGTAAAGCCCTTGAGCGAGGCGGCATCGGTAATGCCGCTGATGTTGCGGTCGAAAAAGATCGGAACCTCGATCGTTGCATAGGGGCGCGAAAAGTCGTAGATCCGGCGCCGTTCCTCCGTGGCAAAAATCGTGTCGATTACGTCCGCGTGCCCGCTTTCCATTACGGCGCGGGCCTTGCCCCAGTCCATGGGCTGGAAATCCACGGCGATTCCGGTGCGCTTCTGCCAGAGATCCCATAGGTCCTTCAGGATTCCCTGTACCCGACCTTCGGAATCGCGAAAGACATAGGGAGGATAGTTGTCGTCGAGTACCACCCGGATCGACGTGGGCGCCGGCGCGGCCAGACTGGAGATGCTCGCGCCCGCCACCAGAAGCGGTACCAGCAAACGACCGAGAGCG
>JAKAIH010000496.1 GCA_021825225.1 Pseudomonadota bacterium | reverse complement strand
CGCATTCGAGGAATCCTACACGACCAAGCCACCGGACAAGGGCCGCGGCCTCGGTCTTTTCCTGTGCAAATCCCTGATCGAGGGCTGCGGCAATCGCATCGAACTGGAATCGACACCGGACGTCGGTACCACGGCGCGGATCCATTTGGTGCTGGCGCAGTCATCCGGAGCCTGAGCGAGCATGTCATCACTGCACGTACTGGTTGTCGACGACGAGCCTGCGCTGCGCCAGATCCTGGCCGGCGCGGTAACCAGAGCCGGCTATTCTGTAGACCAAGCCTCCGGCGTCGCCGAGGCGGCAGCCAAGCTCGCGCGCGGCGACTTCGATGTGGCACTGTGCGACATCAAGATGCCGGACGGCAACGGCATCGATCTGGTGCGAAATTCCCGCGCCGCTGGAATTGAAACGACGTTCATCATGGTCACCGGATTCGCTTCGCTCGATACCGCGGTCGAGGCGCTGCGCGCAGGCGCGTCCGACTACATAACCAAACCGGTGCAATACGAAGAGGTACTGCACCGGCTGTCGCAAATCGACGCGCTGCGCGGCTTGCGCGAGGAAAACAAGAGCTTGCGCAAAGCCGTGAGCGACAGCGCACCCAAGCTCTACCGCTTCAGTTCACCGGGGATGCTCGAAGTGGAGCGGCTGGTGGGCAAAGTCGCCCCCACCGACAGCACGGTTCTGATCACCGGGGAAAGCGGCACCGGCAAGGGCATAGCGGCGCGCCAGATACACGATCAGAGCCGGCGGCGCGACGGACCGTTTCTCCCGGTCAATTGCAGCGCCATTCCGGAACACCTGCTGGAAAGCGAATTTTTCGGCCATACCAAGGGTGCGTTCACCGGCGCCGACCATGCGCGCAAGGGCCTGTTTCTGCAGGCCGACGGAGGCACGCTATTCCTCGACGAAATCGGCGAACTGCCCCTGCACATGCAGACCAAGCTGCTGCACATGGTCGAAGACAAGGAGGTAAGGCCGCTCGGTAGCGAGCAGGTGCGCCGCGTCGATACCCGCATCATCGCGGCGACAAACTCCGATCTTGCCGAAAGGGTGCGCGAAGGCAAGTTTCGTGAAGACCTGTATTTCCGGCTAAGCATGTTCCAGATCCAATTGCCGCCCTTGCGCGAACGCCAGACGGACATTCCCGGACTGATGCAGTTCCTACTGCGTAACCTGCGACCGGGCGCAAGCGGGGCGAGCGCCATCAAGATCGATCCCTTGGCGGAAGAAATCCTGATCGCTCACGCCTGGCCGGGGAACGTGCGCGAGCTTGAAAACGTGATCAATCGCGCCTGCATTCTGGCCGAGGATGACCGCATCGGAGTCGCGGACCTGCCTTCGACCATTATTCAGGCTGCTCCGAGAGCGTTTGGCGGCGCCGTTGCGACATCCGAAGGGAATTTGCGCGAGCAGATACGCAGACTCGAAATAGACATTCTGCTGCGCGCGATCAGCGATGCCGGCGGCGACCGCAAGCTGGCGGCACAAAGACTGGGAATTGGACTATCGAGTTTGTACCGCAAGCTGGAGGAATTGCAGCCTCACGATACGAACGCCGGGGATATCGATGCGACCGGGCAAGCGTAAGCAATCGGTCGCGCGCGCCAAAATGCTCGGCCTGCTGCCGATCGGACTGCGTTGAGCTTATAATTTCAGAGTCGTCGGCGATATCATCGGTATCATATGTGGTGCCAATCCCAGCGAAACGAAATGCGATTCGGAATGGCGTATTCATTGAAATTCTGGCTCTGCACACTGATCGCGCTCACCGCCTGCAATTCATTTGCAGCAGACTCGAACGGCAACGGCGCTCTTGGTGCGCGCAAGATCTCGGGCAAGATTTCCGAATGGCCGGTGCCTACAGCACTATATCCGCGCGACCCTGCGGTAGCACCCGACGGCAGCATCTTTTTCGCGGTAAGAAAAGGCGACCGGCTTGCCCGGTTCGATCCGAAATCCCGGCGCTTTAAAGAATGGGATCTGCCCAAGGGCACGGGGCCGAACGGGGTGGTGGTCGGTCCGGACGGAAAAGTGTACTTCGGCGGCTTTGACAGCGGCAGCATCGGCGAGCTCGACCCGTCCAGCGGCAAGCTGCGGCAATTCAAAATACCCGCCACCAACGGCACCCCGTACACGCTGACCCTAGATGCACAGGCGAACGTCTGGTTCTCCGAGCGCAAGACCGGCAATGTCGGCCGGCTGGATCGCGTCAGCGGCAAGATTTCGGAATACCACGTCGGCAACGATCCTTATGGCGTGGCGGTGGATAAACGGGGGAATGTCTGGGTGTCGCGCAAGAGCGCGGACCGTTTCGGCAAGCTCGACCCGAAGACTGGAACGTTTACCGAAATCGACATGGGTCTGGGGTCGCAGCCAAGACGCATTGCCGTCGCACCCGACGGCACGGTATGGGTTTCGCTCTACGGAACCGGACGCCTCGCGAGAATCGATCCGGCAACGGTCAAGGTGGCGAAGCTGTATGACCTGCCCGGCGGACCCAATGGCGGGCCCTACGCCGTCAACGCAGACGCAGCCGGCCGGATCTGGGTAAGCGAAATCCAGACCGACAGCGTAATCATGCTGGACCCGCACACTGGAGCGATGCGCGTGTTCAAGCTGCCTTCCGGCAACACTGGTGTGCGCAACGCGACTATCGATACCGCGGGGCGCTACTGGTTTGTGGGCAGCTACATCGGCACCGTAGGCGTCATCGAGTAGGCTTTGGCCGTTCAGTTTGACCAGCCCCGATTGCCGCAGGCCGAACCCGGGCGCGCGCGGGCTGCGTACCGAAACTGCGCATATCCTTTCGCGGCCAGACTTGATGTACATCAAATTGAGCCGGAGACCTTCGTTTAGTATGTTCAAAAAAAGTAACTGTTC
>JAKAIH010000018.1 GCA_021825225.1 Pseudomonadota bacterium | reverse complement strand
GAGGTCAAGGCTGCCGAAGCCAGCGCCGAGGCGGTTTCGTCCATCGATTTCGATTTCGAGCTGCCTGGTTTGGGCGGAGCTGCGCCAGCCGCAGCCGAAGCTGCAGCACCTGCCGCTGCGGAGGCACCGACGGCCGCCGCAGAAAGTAGTGGCGGCATCGACTTCGATTTCAATCTGGAGTTGCCACCGCAGAAGGAAGAGGCGCCGGCGGCGCCGCTGGACCTGTCCTCGATCAGCCTGGAATTGGGCGTGCCAGGCGAGGCGGCGCCAGCGCTGGATGCGCGCTGGCAGGAAGTGGCGACCAAGCTCGATCTGGCCAAGGCCTACCAGGAGATGGGCGACAAGGACGGGGCGCGCGAACTGCTCAACGAAGTCCTGAAGGAAGGCGATGCGGCCCAGCAGGAGCAAGCGCAGAGCATGCTCGTTGCACTGGGCTGAGGCCGCAGAGTTTCGAACCAGCCCCGGGCTAGTCCCGGGGTTTTGTTTTTAGGACTGCCTGCGCAAATCTTCCGCGCCACGGATCGATCCGGAAATCATGAAAATCGCAATCGGCATAGAGTACGACGGCAGCAATTTTCACGGCTGGCAGTCGCAGCCGTCAGGCGATACGATCCAGGACCAACTGGAGCGCGCGCTTGCGTCCATCGCCGGCGAGCCGGTGCGCCTGGCGGCGGCGGGACGGACCGACACCGGCGTGCATGCCTTGGCACAAGTGGCGCATTTCGAGACTGCCGCAGCGCGCCCCGAATCGGCCTGGGTGCGCGGCGTCAATACACTGCTCGCTCCAGCGGTCGCGGTGCAATGGGCGGCCCCCGTGACCGCGGATTTTCATGCGCGCTACTCGGCCATTTCGCGCAGCTATCGCTATGTCCTTTACAACCACCCGGTGCGCCCGGCCTTGCACCACGGCCGCGTCGGCTGGTTCCATCTGCCGCTCGATGCGGAAGCGATGCGCGCGGCAATGGCTTATCTGGTGGGAGAACACGATTTCAGCGCGTTTCGCTCGAGCGAGTGCCAAGCGAAGAGTCCGGTGCGCGCCTTGCGTTCCTGCACACTGGAGCAACGCGGTCCCCTACTGTGTTTTGAATGCGGTGCCAACGGCTTCCTGCATCACATGGTACGCAACATCGTCGGCTGTCTGGTCTATGTCGGCAAGGGGAAGTATCCGCCGGGCTGGCTGGCCGAGGTAATCAAGGGCCGTGATCGCCGTCAGGCGGCGCCGACTTTCGCCCCCGATGGGCTGTATCTTGCAGGCGTAGAATACGCTCCCGGCTGGGGCTTGCCCGCTTTCGCATCCGGCCGGCTCGTTTTTCCGGAACAGGTGACGGCATGAGGACACGCATCAAGATCTGCGGCCTAACGCGGATAGAGGATGCGCGTGCCGCCGTACAGCTGGGCGTCGACGCCATCGGTCTGGTGTTCTACGCACCCAGTCCGCGCTATGTCGGTCTGGATCAGGCGCGAGCGATTATCGCCGCGATTCCGCCTTTTGTGACCGTAGTTGGCTTGTTCGTCGACCCCGTGCGCAGCGAAGTCGAGTCGGTCTTGCGTCGCTGTTCGCTCAACCTGCTGCAATTCCATGGTGATGAATCACCCGAGTTCTGCAACGGATTCGACCTGCCCTACATCAAGGCAGCGCGGGTCAGGGCCGATGCCGATTTGGTACAATATCTCTCGGCCTATAGCGCGGCCCAGGGCTGGTTGCTGGACGCGTACCACGACCGGCTTTACGGCGGCACCGGCGCGTCTTTCGACTGGAATTTGATACCGCAGGGACTCCCCAAGCCCGTCATACTCTCGGGCGGGCTTACGCCGGAAAACGTGGGGGCGGCAGTGCGCCAGGTCAGGCCCTGGGCGGTGGACGTGTCCAGCGGGGTGGAATCGACCAAAGGCATCAAGGACGCCGCGAAAATCGCGGCCTTCATAGCGGGAGTTAAGAATGAAAATGCATGATCTGCCAGACAGCCATGGGCACTTCGGTCCCTACGGCGGCGTCTTCGTCGCCGAGACCCTGATCCAGGCGCTGGACGAACTCAGGATCGCCTACGAAAAATATCGCAGCGATCCCGAATTCATCGCCGAGTTCCGCTACGACCTCAAGCATTACGTCGGCCGGCCGAGTCCGGTCTATCACTGCAAGCGCTGGTCGGGCTTGCTCGGCGGGGCGCAGATCTACCTCAAGCGCGAGGATCTCAACCATACCGGCGCCCACAAAATCAACAATACCCTGGGGCAAGCCATGCTTGCGCGGCGCATGGGCAAGCCGCGCATCATCGCCGAGACCGGAGCCGGCATGCATGGGGTGGCTACGGCCACCGTGGCGGCCCGCTATGGGCTGGAATGCGTGGTGTACATGGGCTCGGAGGACGTCCGGCGGCAGGCGGCGAACGTCCACCGCATGAAAATCCTCGGTGCCAGCGTGGTTCCGGTCGAATCCGGTTCGAAGACGCTGAAGGATGCGTTGAACGAAGCCATGCGCGACTGGGTCACCAATATTCACAATACCTATTACATCATCGGCACCGTCGCCGGACCGCACCCATACCCGATGATGGTGCGCGATTTCCAATCGGTGATCGGCGAGGAATGCATGCAGCAGATGCCCGAGCTCACCGGGCGCCAGCCCGATGCGGTCATCGCCTGTGTCGGCGGCGGCTCCAATGCGATGGGCATCTTTTATCCCTATATCAGCGTCGATGGCGTGCGCCTGATCGGCGTGGAGGCAGCGGGCCTCGGCCTTGCCAGCGGCAAGCACGCCGCCTCTCTGACCGCAGGCCGTCCCGGCGTGCTGCATGGCAACCGCACCTATCTGTTGCAGGATGAGTATGGCCAGATCATCGAAACGCATTCGATTTCCGCGGGTCTGGACTACCCCGGGGTCGGACCGGAGCACGCCTGGCTGAAGGACAGCGGACGTGCCGAGTACGTAACTGTTACGGACGACGAAGCGCTCAAGGCATTTCACGATTTGTGCCATTACGAGGGCATCATCCCTGCGCTGGAATCCAGCCACGCGCTGGCGCATGCGGCGAAAATCGCCCCGGCCATGCCGAAGGACAGGATACTGCTGGTGAATCTTTCCGGACGCGGCGACAAGGACATGCATACGGTTGCCGAGAAATCCGGTATCCGGTTCTGATTCGATTGCCGATGAGCGCCTTGCTCTACAACGAGGATGCCCTGAGCGGAATCGGCCGCGTCGCCGATGCTTCCGTCGACCTGGTCATTGCCGATCCGCCCTATGGCCTGGGCAAGGACTACGGCAACGATTCCGATCGCCTCGACGCGCAGGAATACCTTGCTTGGAGCCGGCGCTGGATCGAAGCGGTGCTGCCCAAGCTGAAGGCGAACGGCAGTCTGTACGTGTTTCTCACCTGGCAGCATAGCCCGGAAGTCTTCAGCTACATCAAGACCCGGCTCGCCATGGTGAACGAAATCATCTGGGACCGCAGGGTCCCCAGCATGGGCGGAAGCACGCGCAAATTCTCCTCGGTGCACGACAACATCGGTTTCTTCGTCAAGTCGCGCGACTACTACTTCGATATCGATGCCGTGCGCATTCCCTACGACGCCGAGACCAAGAAGGCGCGTACGCGCTCCATTTTCGTCGGCGCGAAGTGGCTGGAAGTCGGCTACAACCCGAAGGACGTTTGGAGCGTTTCGCGCCTGCACCGCCAGCACGCCGAGCGCGAGGACCATCCTACGCAAAAGCCGCTGGAAATCGTCGAGCGCATGGTGCTGGCGAGCTGCCCCGCGGGCGGCACCGTGCTCGATCCCTTCATGGGCAGCGGCACGTCCGCCGAGGCTGCCCTTCGGCACGGGCGGCGCTTCATCGGCTTCGAACTCAATCCCGATTATTATGCCATCGTTGAAAAACGCATTGCCCAGAGTGTCAATGGCAAGCACGGCGGAAACGAAAACGTGGCAGACCTTTTTTCCGAACTGTGAAATCCCAATGTCACGCATCCAGGCCACATTCGAGCAACTTGCCAAGAGCGGGCGCACGGCGCTGATTCCCTTCGTCACCGCCGGCGATCCGGAGCCCGGCATTACGGTAGCGCTGATGCATGCGCTGGTTGAGGCCGGCGCGGACGTGATCGAGCTCGGCGTCCCGTTCTCCGACCCCATGGCCGACGGGCCGGTGATCCAGCGCGCCAGCGACCGTGCGTTGCGCCATGGAGTGGGGCTGGACCGGGTGCTCGCTTTCGTGCGCGAGTTTCGCGTAACCAACCAGGCGACGCCGGTGGTGCTGATGGGTTATGCCAACCCGATCGAGGCGATGGGAACCGCGCGCTTCGTCGAAGAGGCACAGCGGGCGGGCGTCGACGGAGCGCTGGTGGTCGACTATCCGCCGGAGGAGTGCGAATCCTTCGCCGCCCTGGTGCGCAGCCACGGCATGGACTTGATTTTTCTGCTGGCGCCGACTTCCAGCGATGCGCGCATCGCGCAGGTGGCCAAGCTCGCCAGCGGGTATCTCTATTACGTTTCGCTCAAAGGCGTCACCGGGGCCGGCCACCTCGATCTCGCCGAAGTGGCCGAGAAAATTCCGCACATCCGCCGCGAAAGCAGGCTACCGGTGGGCGTGGGCTTCGGCATCCGCGACGCGGCCACGGCCAGGGCGGTGGCGCAGATTGCCGATGCGGTGGTCATCGGCAGCGCCATTATCCAGCAGATGGAAGCCGCGCCGGCGGGGGAGCAGGTGCAGTACGCGGGCAGGTTCATGCAGGGTATACGCGCAGCGCTGGATGCAAAATGAGCTGGTTGCAGAAGCTGCTGCCGCCCAAGATGAAGCGCTCGATCGGCCCGAGCAAACGGGCCGTGCCCGAAGGGCTGTGGATCAAGTGCGAATCCTGCGACGCGGTGCTGTATGCCACCGACCTCGAAAAGAATCTCAACGTCTGTCCCAAGTGCGGCTACCACAATCGCCTTTCCGCGCGCGCGCGCATCGACATGCTGCTCGACCCCGAGGGGCGGTTCGAGATCGGCGCCGAGGTGCTGCCGGTGGACAGCCTCAAATTCAAGGACAGCAAGCGCTATGTCGACCGCCTCGCGGATGCGCAGCGGCAGACCGGGGAAACCGACGCCTTGGTGGTGATGCAGGGCGCAATCAAGAATATCCCGCTGGTGGCGGCCGTGTTCGAGTTCGAATTCATGGGCGGCTCGATGGGATCGGTAGTGGGCGAGCGCTTCGTGCGCGGCGTGCAGGTGTGTCTGGAGCAGAACCTGCCCTTCGTCTGCTTCGCCGCCACCGGCGGGGCGCGCATGCAGGAGGGCTTGTTGTCGCTGATGCAGATGGCCAAGACCACGGCGGTATTGACCCAGCTCGCGGCACGCAGGCTGCCTTTCATTTCCGTGCTTACCGATCCCACCATGGGCGGCGTATCGGCGAGCTTCGCCATGCTCGGCGATGTGATCGTCGCCGAGCCCAAGGCGCTGATCGGATTCGCCGGGCCGCGCGTGATCGAGCAGACCGTGCGCGAAAAACTGCCCGAAGGGTTCCAGCGCGCGGAGTTCCTGCTGGAAAAGGGTGCGATCGACATGATCGTGGACCGGCGCCAGATGCGCGACCGGCTGGCGCAGCTGATAACGCTGCTGCTGCGCATCGCGCCGGAGAATGCCTAGACCGCAGCGTCATTGAGGGAATTCACGGCAGAAGAATACGCGGGCCGTGGCGTTCTGCCTTCTCCGCGACCTTCGCGCCCTGTCCGAATCCGATCAACCGTGAGCAATAAACGCCCCGAGGAACTGGCCGGCTGGCTCGCCTATATCGAGCAGCAGCATCCGCAGACCATTGCGCTCGGGCTGGACCGCGTCGGCCGCGTGCGCGATGCAATGGGCCTCGCGCCCGCAGTGCCGGTAATCACCGTCGCAGGCACCAATGGCAAGGGCTCGACCTGCGCCATGCTGGAAGCCATTCTCACGGCAGCCGGCTATCGCGTCGGCCTCTATACTTCGCCGCATCTGTTGCGCTACAACGAGCGCGTGCGCATCGGCGGACTGGAGGCCGACGCCGCCGCGCTGGTTGCGTCTTTCGCGCGGGTGGAGGCGGCCAGGACGGAATCGGGCGACAACACCCGGCTGACCTACTTCGAGTTCGGCACCCTGGCCGCGGTGGATCTGTTTCTGCGCAGCGCAGTCGATGTGCTGGTGCTCGAAGTCGGCATGGGCGGGCGGCTCGACGCGGTCAATGTATTTGACGCGGATTGCGCCATTGTCACCAGCGTCGGCCTGGACCACATGGATTACCTCGGCAATACGCGCGAGGCAATCGGCTATGAAAAGGCCGGCATTTTCCGCGCCGGGAGGCCGGCGGTGATTGCCGATCCTGAACCGCCTGCATCGGTGCTCGCGCATGCGCAGTCAACGGGTGCGAAGCTGCTGTGCATCGGCCGGGACTTCGGCTACGCGAGAGAGCGGGGTCACTGGTCTTTCTGGGGCCCGGCTGGCCGGCGTTCCGGTTTGCCCGAGCCTGCGCTGCAAGGCGCGATCCAACTGCAAAATGCGAGTGCGGTGCTGGCGGCATTGGACACGCAGAATGAACGCCTGCCGGTGTCCGCGGACGCGTTGCGACGGGGATTAACGGGCGTTCGGCTGGGCGGGCGCTTTCAGCTGCTGCCGGGACGACCGACGCTGGTGCTCGACGTGGGGCACAACCCTCAAGCAGCCGCGGTGCTCGCGCAAAATCTGGCTGATCTTGGCCCTTGTTCTGGCACAGCCGCGGTGTTCGGCATGCTCCGCGACAAGGATATCGCCGGCGTGGTGAAACTGCTGGTGCGGCACATCGACCGCTGGTACGCCTGCACCCTGCCGCCGCCGCGCGGAGCGCAGGCATCCGAGCTGGCGCAGGCACTGCGGCAGGCGGGCGTCGACCGGGTGCGCGAGTTCGAAAATCCGGCGCGAGCCTACGCCGCCGCCTGCAGTGCCGCGGCTGAAAATGATAGAATTATAGTGTTTGGGTCCTTTCATACAGTGGCGGATGTAATCGCTGCCCGAGAGAATTCTTAGAGGCAGTTTCAGAATTTCAGAAACGGTCTCTGACTTAGGGGGCATGAGGGGAGATATTTCATCATTTTGCAATGAACTCAAAGGTCTAGATGGCGGAAAGCGAAGAAGCCCTGCAGCTGAAACGGCGTGCCCGGCGCCGCTTGGTCGGTGCCATCGCCCTGGTGACTTTCGTCGTCATCATCCTGCCGCTGATTCTCGATAAGGAGCCCGGCCCGGCCGGTCCGCCGTTGAGCGTGCAAATTCCGAATCAGAATTCGGGTGGTTTCAATACCCGCGTCGCGCCGCCAGTGTCTGCAGCGCCTGCACCGGAGCCTGCCGCGCCGATGCCTGAAAAGAAAGCCGAAATCGCGCCGGCCAAGGCAGAATCACCACCTCCGGTCAAGGCGGCGGCGCCCGCGGTGTCGAAGGCCGAGCCGGCTACGGCAGGCGAGGACGTCAAGCCGCTCAATAAGTCCGAGGCACAGCGTGCACAGGCCGCGCTCAACGACCAGACCTGGGTCGTGGCGCTCGACGCATTCTCCGATAAAAAGAACGTGAAGCAGTTGCGTAGCCGGCTATCTGCGGCGGGGCTAAAGTCCTATACTGAGCCGGTCAAGACCAACAAGGGTGAACTGACGCGCGTGCGCGCCGGGCCGTTTGCCACCAAGGAGGCGGCTGAGAAGGCGCGCGTCAAGCTGGTTGCGATGGGACTCAGGCCCGGTGCAGTCGCGAGCCGATGACGTGGTTTGATTATGTCGTTATCGCCATCCTCGGCCTGTCGGTGCTGTTGGCAGTGATCCGGGGAGCGGTGCGGGAAATCACCGCGCTGGCGGGGTGGGCGGCGGCACTGATACTGTCGGGCCTGTTCGCGCAGGAACTGGCGCAGTGGCTGCCGGCGAGCCTGTCGCAGGTGCTGAGGGCGATCATTGCTTACCTGATCATCTTCCTCGGCGTGCTGCTGCTGTCGGGCGTGACCGGCCTGCTGCTGGCCAAACTTTTTCGCGCGGCAGGCTTGGGTCTCGCCGACCGTGCACTGGGCGCCTTGTTCGGGCTGCTGCGCGGGGCCGCGATCGTGTTCGTCGGGGTGATGCTGGCCGGCTTGACCAGCTTGCCGAAAGAGCCTTTCTGGCGCGAGGCGGCGCTGTCCGGTCCGGTAGAGACGGCCGTGCTGGCGGCGAAGCCGGCGCTGCCGAAAGATTTGGCGCAACGCATCCGTTACAGGTGAAACCATGTGCGGGATACTCGGTGTAGTCGCAAGGACTCCGGTGAACCAGCTGCTCTACGACGGGCTGCTGGTGCTGCAGCATCGCGGCCAGGATGCGGCCGGCATCGCTACCTCCGAAGGGCAAACCTTCCACATGCACAAAGGCGGCGGCCTGGTGCGCGATGTGTTTCACACCCGCAATATGCGTGCCCTGCCGGGCAATATGGGCATTGCGCATTGCCGTTATCCCACCGCAGGTTCGCCGTCGAGTGCGGCCGAATCGCAGCCGTTCTACGTCAATTCGCCTTTCGGCATCGTGCTCGGCCACAACGGCAACCTCACCAACTCCGAGAGCCTGAAGCAGGAGATGTTCCGCCAGGATCTGCGCCACATCAACACCAACTCCGATTCCGAAGTGCTGCTGAATGTGCTGGCGCACGAACTGCAGGAGGCCTCGACCAATTACAAGCTTGATCCGCAGATCATTTTCGCTGCGGTTAGCGCGGTGCACCGGCGCTGCCGCGGCGCCTATGCCGTGGTGGCGATGATCGCCGGATACGGCCTGCTCGCATTCCGCGACCCTTACGGCATACGGCCGCTGGTGATCGGGCGCGTCGACACCGGCAAGGGCTACGAATACCTGGTGGCTTCCGAATCAGTGGCGCTGGACACTCTGGGCTTTCAGATTGTGCGCGACGTCGCGCCGGGTGAGGCAGTGTTCATCGATGAAGAGGGCAATTTCTACAGCCGCCAATGCGCGGCGAAGACCTCGCTCAACCCCTGCATTTTCGAGTATGTCTACCTGGCGCGTCCGGATTCGCTCATGGACGGGGTGTCGGTGTACGAGACGCGGCTGCACATGGGCGAGCAGCTGGCGGCAAAGATAAGGAATCAGTACGCGCACCTGAACATCGACGTGGTAATCCCGATTCCGGATTCCAGCCGCCCGAGCGCGATGCAGCTCGCCCTGAACCTGGGCTTGTCCTATCGCGAGGGCTTCGTCAAGAACCGCTACATCGGCCGCACGTTCATCATGCCTGGCCAGCGCGAACGCAAGAAATCGGTGCGGCAAAAGCTGAACGCGGTTGCGATGGAATTCAAGGGTAAGAACGTGCTGCTGGTCGACGATTCCATCGTGCGCGGCACCACCAGCCACGAGATTGTGATGATGGCGCGCGAATCCGGTGCCAATCGCGTGTTCTTCGCCTCGGCCGCGCCGCCGGTGCGCTATGCCAACGTCTACGGTATCGACATGCCCACGCGCCAGGAACTGATCGCCAACGGCCGCAGCACAGAAGAGATCGCGCGCGAAATCGGCGCCGATGCGCTTATCTATCAGGACCTGGACGCTCTCAAGGCTGCGGTGAGCGAGGCCAATCCGCGGCTGTCACAGTTCGAAACTTCCTGCTTCGACGGCTGCTATATCACCGGCGATGTCACGCGCGAATATTTGGACAGTGTGGAAAACAACCGCAATTGCGCGCGCGAGGGATCGTCCGAGGAAGCGTCAAGCACCCAATTGGATCTCGGGCTGGTGGAGACGAGTCAGACCTGAAGTTTGACACCTGCGCGCTACAGTAGTAACGTAACTCTGCGCCGATTTGAAGCATAGCTTGCGGGCGCCGCCGGTTACTGGTTTGCATACCGGCATACAAATACAGCTAAAGCGTGGGAAACCCGTCTTAGCCAAAGCTGAGCGGGTTTTTTGCTTTTAGGGACCGCTCGCGTCGGAAGGGGGGGGCCTTCGCCCCGACCGGCTCTTGCGCGGGCTATATTTGAGGCTCATGCCTCGCGATGCGCTGCAAGGCAAGCACTACCATTCATACGGACGCAATCATGGCAAATCAATCCGAATTCGATACCCTGGCGCTGCGCACCGGCATACACCGCAGTCAGTTCGGCGAACATTCCGAGGCGATGTATCTCACCTCGAGTTTCGTGTTCCAGAATGCCGCGCAGGCGGCGGCGCGTTTCACCGGCGGCGAGGAAGGCAACATCTACTCGCGCTTCACCAATCCCACGGTGAGCGCGTTCCAGGAGCGCCTGGCGGCCCTTGAGGGCGCAGAGACCTGCGTCGCGACCGCGTCGGGCATGTCGGCCATTCTGGCGCTGGCCATGGCCTTGCTCAAGGCCGGCGACCATGTGCTGTGCTCGGCCAGTGTGTTCGGCTCCACGGTGCAGCTGTTTTCCAACATCATGGGCAGATTCGGTGTGGAGACCACCTTCGTTGCGGGCGCCAGCGTAGCTGCCTGGGAGGGCGCGTTGCGCGGCAACACCAGGCTGATGTTTGTCGAGACCCCCTCCAATCCGCTTACCGAGATTGCGGATATCGCTGCGCTGGCAGCGGTGGCGAAACGGGCAGGAGCGTTGCTGGCGGTGGACAACTGCTTCTGTACGCCGGCGTTGCAACAGCCGCTGCAGCTCGGCGCGGATCTGGTGATCCATTCGGCGACCAAGTACCTGGACGGGCAGGGCAGGGTATTGGGTGGAGCGGTGCTGGGGCGACGCGGCCCGGAGATGGACGGTGTCTACGGTTTCCTGCGCACTGCCGGCCCCAGCCTTTCGCCGTTCAATGCCTGGGTACTGCTCAAGGGACTGGAAACGCTGCGGCTGCGCATGGACGCGCAGTCGCATGCCGCGCTGCAGCTGGCGCAATGGCTGGAACGGCATCCTGGCATCGAGCGCGTGTACTATCCCGGCCTGTCATCGCATCCGCAATACGAACTGGCGAAAAAGCAGCAGCGCCTGGGCGGGGCAGTGGTGTCATTCGAGGTCAAAGGCGGGCGCGAGGCCGCCTGGCGGGTGGTGGACGCGACGCGCATGATTTCGATTACCGCCAACCTGGGCGACACCAAGAGCACGATTACCCATCCTGCCACCACTACGCACGGCCGCATCAGCGCCGACGCGCGCAAGGCTGCCGGCATCAATGAGGGTTTGCTGCGCGTGGCGGTCGGCCTGGAGGCGCTCAGCGATATCCAGGCGGATCTGGAGCGCGGGCTGAAGTAGGCGACTGCGCCAGCCGCCAGTACGCCGCTTTCAGCTTTCGTTCAGGGATACGGCACAGCAGCCGCCTGTGTCGCAAGCGAGGTAACTGCCGCCCTGATACCAATCGGCCAGCACCCAGCGCTCGCAGGCGTGGCCGTCGACTAGGTGTACGTGGCGCGCCGGGCGGTGGGTATGGCCGTGAATCAGCCGCGGATAGTTGTAGCGGCGTAATACGGCATCGACTTCGGACGGCGCGACGTCCATGATTTCGGCCGGCTTGACGCGCTTTTCCTGCTCGCTTTTCCGGCGCAGGGCTTCGACCGCCGCCTTGCGCTGGGCCAGCGGCTGCCGCATCAGATTGCCGATCCAGACCTGGCTGCGCGCCTCGCGCCGGAAGGCCTGATATTCCACATCGAGTGTGCACAGGGTATCGCCGTGCATCAGCAACACCGCCTGCCCATGCAGCATGAGCAGGGTGGGATCGGGCAGCAGCGTCACCCCGCTCGCGCGCGCGAACGCGTCGCCGATGACGAAGTCGCGGTTGCCGTGCATCAGGTAGACCGGGACGCCACCGGCTACCAGCCGACCCAGGGCGGAGACAACCGCGGCATTGAATGCATCGTCCAGGTCGTCGTCGCCTACCCAGTACTCGAACAGATCTCCCAGGATATACAGCGCATCGGCGCCGCGCGCTTCGCGCTCGAGAAATCCGAAAAACGCGCGGCTGCCCTGCGGCCGGTCGGCGCAAAGATGCAGGTCGGAGATGAACAGTGTGCTCAAGCGGGGCGGAGCCGCGGTATGCGCGAAGAACGGATCAGGGCGCCGGCCGTTCCTGCCGCACCCGCTGCGCCATGCACACCAGGCCGGCGCTCACAGCGCTTCGGCGCGTTCCACTACCACATCTTCGGTCGGTACATCCTGGTGGCCGCCGTGGCTGCCGGTCTTCACACCCTTGATCTTGTCCACCACATCCATGCCGTCGACCACTTTGCCGAACACGCAATAGCCCCATCCCTGCGGCGTCGGCGCACTGTGATTGAGGAAACCGTTGTCCTTGACGTTGATGAAAAACTGGGCACTGGCCGAATGCGGATCGGAAGTGCGCGCCATGGCAATGGTATAACGCTCGTTCTTGAGGCCGTTGGCCGCTTCGTTTTCGACCGGCGCCTGTGTCGGCTTCTGTTTCATTCCCGGTGCGAACCCCCCGCCCTGGATCATGAAACCGTCGATGACGCGATGGAACACGGTATTGTCGTAATGCCCGCTGTTCACATAGGCGAGGAAGTTCTCCACCGTCTTCGGTGCCTTGGCGGCGTCGAGTTCCAGCGTAATGACGCCGTGATTGGTGTGCAATTTGACCATGATGTGCTCGCTATTTGTTGGAGATGAGGGAAACCGATTCGATGACGACGGGGTGCAGCGGTACGTCGCTGGCAAAAGGGCCGCCGGGTCCGGTGGGTGTGCGCGCGATGCGCATCACCACGTCCATGCCGCGGACTACCTTGCCGAACACGGCGTAGCCGTAGCCCGCACGGGTGGGCTCGCGGAAATTGAGCGCTTCGTTGTTGGCGACATTGATGAAGAACTGCACTGTTGCCGATTGCGGGTCGCTGGTGCGGGCCATGGCGATGGTGCCGCTGTCGTTGCGCAGGCCGTTTCCGGCTTCGTTCTCGATTGGCGCGCGGGTTTTCGTTTCCCGGAATTGCCGGTCGAAGCCGCCGCCCTGGATCATGAAGCCGTTGATGACGCGGTGGAATTGCGTGCCGTTGTAAGCGCCGTCCTTGATGTATTGCAGGAAATTGGACACGGTTTTTGGCGCCTTGTCGGGATACAGTTCGATGCGTATGGCGCCGGCGCTGGTCTTCATCTCCACCAGCGGCTCGGCCGCAAACGCCTGTGCCGACCAGAACAGAAAGCACATTAACAGGAGCGGGAGCGAACGCATGTTTCCAGCCTTTCAATTCGGGTAAACGTCAGCCCGCGACTGCGGCTGTCGTGGCGGGAGCGCAACGGCGGTCTCGCTTGACCCGGCCAGAACCCACGACGTTGAAAATCAGA
>JAKAIH010000495.1 GCA_021825225.1 Pseudomonadota bacterium | reverse complement strand
TGCGCGATCGCCCGCAGAAGCGCGCCAGTTCTGGCGTTCCGGGCAGATGCCTCTGCCCTCAGGCTTGGGGTGCAGGCGCCAGTGCGTGCGGCGCTCGCCGCGCGAGTTTGCCGCCATGCGCAGGCTCGCCGGCCAGCACATAGGCGGGATCGAGCGAGCGGATCGGGACATTCAGATCGGCGGGTATGCGCCCGGCCAGCTGCAGCAACAGGTAGCGCCCGCAACAGACGCGCAGGAAAGAAGCGAAGTTGTCGACTTCGCCGCGCGCGTCGATCAGCTCGTCGTGCAGCCGCGTGATGAGCTGGTTGACGCTCAAGCCGTCGCGCTTGCCTATTTCGTCGAGCACCCGCCAGTAAAGCGTTTCCAGCCGGATGCTGGTCGCCACGCCGTGCAGCCTGAGCGAATGCGCTTTCGATTGCCACAGATTCGGGTCTGCGTTGATGAATATCTGGCACATGGCGGCGTCTCCTCGCTGAGGGGGCGCCGTATGCGGCGCCCCGCGGCCCGTGTTATAGCACGATCGGACGACCCGCTTCAGAGTGTGATTTTGGTGCCGAGCAGTTGCAGGAATTGCGCGATCCACGCCGGGTGCGCCGGCCAGGCCGGTGCGGAAACCAGGTTGCCTTCGGTGAAAGCGCCGTCGATGGCGATGTCGGCGTAGACCCCGCCGGCGACTTCCACCTCGGCGCGGCAGGCCGGATAGGCGGAGCATTTGCGCCCCTTGAGCACACCAGCCCCGGTCAATATCTGCGCGCCATGGCAGATGGCCGCTACCGGCTTGCCCGCGCTGAAGAAATGCCGCACGATTTCGAGCACACGGGGATTGAGGCGCAGATACTCCGGCGCCCTTCCGCCCGGGATGAGCAGCGCGTCGTAGGCCTCGGGCTTGACGTCGGCGAAGCTCGCATTGAGCGCGAAATTATGGCCGCGCTTCTCCGAATAGGTCTGCTGGCCTTCGAAATCGTGAATGGCGGTGGCGACGGATTCGCCCGATTTCTTGTCCGGGCATACCGCATGCACGGTGTGGCCGACCGCGAGCAAGGCCTGAAACGGCACCATGATCTCGTAATCCTCGCCGAAATCGCCGACAAGCATAAGTATGCGTTTTGCTGCCATGGAAACCTCCTTTATGAATGGGTAGTGGGCGGCATTGCGTTTTTTGGGTAGCGCAGCGCGCGTCGAGGATTGTGCGCCGGCGCCGCGGCCGCGGGTGGTAATGGGTTACCACGGCGCTGGAGCACTTGCAGACGCTACTGTGGATGCGTGAGCCGGGTCGAGATAAGATATCCCCATGCGCACCTGGCTCATCGCCCTGTTTTTGTTCGCTTCGATACCGGCATTTGCCGCGCCGGATTACGCGCGCGAGAAACGATGGGCCGACGAAATCACGCCGGCAATCGTCGTCGGCGACCCGCTGTACCTGGCGCAGAAGAACGGCCACGAATTCCTCGGCATCTACACCGGGGCCGCCAAGGCGAAGATGGGCGTGGTGGTGCTGCACGGCTTGGGTGTCAATCCCGACTGGGGCATGATAGGCACGCTGCGCCAGCGCCTGCCCGACTACGGCTACGCCACGCTCTCGATCCAGCTGCCGGTCCTCGCGGCCGACGCCACGCCCGGAGCCTACGCCGCGACCTTCCCGGAGGCGGTCGAGCGCATCGGGCTCGCGGTTGCCTATCTGAAGACCAAGGGCTACAAGCGCATCGCCCTCGTCTCCCACAGCCTGGGTTCGCGCATGGCTTATGCGTACATGAAGCGCAATCCCGTCGACGTCGACGCCTGGGCCGCGCTGGGCATGGCGGCCGCGGCCGACGGGCACGATCCTGCACTGATTTACATCGGCATCGAAGCGCCGGTGCTCGATCTCTACGGCAGCCAGGATCTGCCGCAGGTCCTGGACGGAGCGGCCCTGCGCCGCGCCTCGCTCGCGGGAAACAAGGCCTCCAAGCAGCTCGTGATCGCCGGCAGCAACCACTTTTACGCCGATCACGAGGATGAAATGGTCAAGGCGGTGGTCGATTTCCTGGACAGCGTGAAATGAGGCTACCGCGACTGTCATGAGTCGCGTTTGACGCATCAGGCATGCACATTTAGACTACGTGCTCCGAATCAACGCAATTCCGGAGTGTCCCCCTTGCCGGCCAGCATCCCCGCCGCGAACGCTTCCGCCGGCGAACATCTGCTTTCCCTGTACCGCACCATGGCGCGCATACGCGCCTTCGAAAATGCGGCCGAAGATGCGAGCCGCGGCAGCGTCGCCGCGTTCGGCGCCGTTACCGACGCCGCGGCTTTGGTGCGCGGACCCTTGCATCTTTCCACCGGCCAGGAAGCCGTTGCAGCCGGGGTGTGCGCGAACCTCGCGCGCAGCGACTATCTGACCTCCACTCACCGCGGCCACGGCCACACTCTGGCCAAAGGCGCCGACACCACGGCGATGATGTGCGAGCTGTTCGGCCGTGCCGCCGGCACCAACAAAGGCAAGGGCGGCTCCATGCATATCGCCGATTTCGGCGTCGGCATGCTCGGCGCCAACGGCGTGGTCGCCGCGGGCATCCCGATCGCCGTCGGTGCGGCGCATTCGGCGAAAATCCGCGGCAGCAGCGCCATCGTCGCGTGTTTTTTCGGCGACGGTGCGATCAACCGCGGTCCGTTCCTGGAAGGGCTGAACTGGGCCAAGATTTTCGAGCTGCCGGTGCTGTTCGTGTGCGAGGACAACCGCTACTCGGCGACCACGGCGACCGATGCGATGACGGCGGGAGACGGCGCCGCGGCGCGCGCGCGCGGCATCGGCCTCCCGGCCGAGACGGTCGATGGCAACGACGTGCTCGCGGTGGATGCAGCCGCGCGGGAACTCGTGGCGCGCATCCGCGCAGGCGGCGGACCGCAACTCCTGCAGAT
>JAKAIH010000494.1 GCA_021825225.1 Pseudomonadota bacterium | reverse complement strand
CGCTTCGCCGCCAATCACCCAAGGTGGGAGCCCGGTGCGTAAATCGCGCACGCCGGGATCTGTGCGGGGGGCGGCGGGTAACCGTTGTCCCTACCGCGATGATAAAAGCGATCCGTACAGAAAACGCGGTTACGGTTAACACCAGGAAGGGCTTGGGGTTTTATCCAAGATCGTCGATTGCGCGCGGATGCGCTTTTCATCCGTGCGCAATCGACGATCCGCGCGGACGGGCCGCCGTCCGCGCAAGTTCGATCACCGCCGCGTCGCTGCTGCGCCGGCGCGCGAACGGTCGGGAAGTCTGATGAAGATATTGGAGGAGTCAGCATGACCTTGAAAGGCAAAGTGGCGTGGATCACCGGCGGCGGCAGCGGCATCGGCCTTTCTGGCGCGATGGAATTGGCGCGGGCGGGTGCGCATGTGGTGATCTCCGGCCGTACTGCGGTGACGAATGCGTCGGCGCTGAAGCAGGTACGGGCGGAGGGCAGCGCGGAAGTGCTGCAGCTCGAAGTCTCCGACGCCAAAGCCGTGGCCAAAGCCGCGGCGGACATCCTCGCCCGGCATAAGCGCATCGACATCCTGGTCAACAGCGCCGGCACCAATGTGGGCAAGCGCAACTTCAATAATATGTCGGTCGAAGGCTGGGACGAAGTCGTCGCGATCAACCTCAACGGCCTGTTCTACTGCTGCCACGCGGTGCTGCCCGCGATGCGCGCGCAGAAGGACGGGCTGATCATCAATGTTTCCTCCTGGGCAGGCCGCTATGCGAGCACGCTCACCGGGCCGGCCTATAACGCGACCAAGCGTGCGGTGATCGCGCTGTCGGAGTCGATCAACGCGGAAGAGTGCATGCACGGCATACGCGCGACTTCGGTGCTGCCGGGCGAGGTCGCGACGCCCATCCTGGAAAAGCGTCCGGTGCCGCCGGCGAAGGAAGACCGCGAGAAAATGCTGCAGGCCGAAGACCTCGGCCAGACGCTGCTGTATCTTGCCAGCCTGCCGCCGCGCGCCTGCGTCAACGAGCTCATCATCAGCCCGACCTGGAACCGCTTCTATGTCGGCGGTCTGGAGAAGGCGAAAGCCTAGCTGTCCGCCTCACCGATTGAAAGGAAATCCCGTGCATCGCTTGTTTCTGGTTTGCTGTTTGATGGCCGCCGCCTTCGCTGCGCGCGCCGACGTGATCGATATCGACAATGCCGAGCTGGCTAAACTGGCTGCCGCCGGGGTGCCGGTGATCGACATCCGCACCCGGCCCGAATGGGAACAGAGCGGCATCGTCCCCGGCAGCCACTTGCTGACTTTTTTCGACGAGCGCGGCAACGCCGATCCGGCGACCTGGCTGGAGCGCGCCAAGGCCATTTCCAAGCCAGGCGATCCGGTGATCGTCATCTGCCGCACGGGCAACCGCACCAAGGCGCTGAGCCAGTTCCTGTCGCAGCGGGCGGGCTACGCCAAGGTGTACAACGTCAGGAACGGCATAGTGGCTTGGGCCAAGGACGGCCGGCCCATCGCCCCGGCGGCGCCGGCGCCGGCGGCCTGCCGCGCGGCCAAGGCCTGCTGACGCGGCGGCTTCGCGCCGCCCGAGGATCTCGCGCGCGGCTAGGCCTGCTGCCGCAGGAATTGCAATAGCAGCCGGCTCACTTCCTGCGGCTGCTCCTGCTGCACCCAGTGGCCGGCGCCGTCGACGAGGTGACAGCCGAGCAAGCGCGTGCAGGCGCTCCTTTGCATCTTCTCGAAATCACCCGGCTTCTGGTAGCTGCCCCAGTCGCTTTTTCCGGCGATGAAGCAGGCGGGCACGTCGATCGTGCGGTCGGAGAAAAACTGCAGTTCGGCGGCGAATTTCGCGTTGGTGGCGCAGCGATACCACTGCAGCCCGCCCTGGAAGCCGGTGCGCGCGTACTCCGCGCTATACACCGCGAGTTCCTGTTCGGGCAGCCATGTGCACGCCGCGATCTGGTCCGCCGATGGCATTTCGGCGGCGACGGTCTGCGCCATGTTCTGCTCGAGACGCATGACGTAATACGTGGGCAGTTCCGCAATGTCGGCCGCGCTCCAGGACTTGAGCGGGTGCGGCCGGTTCTGTTTCCAGTCCGCGCTCTTGTAATGGTAGTAGGCGCGCAGGAAGGCATGCACGCCCTGCGGGCAATGGCGCATGTCGGCATCGGCCGCGCGCGTCGAGTAATACCACTGGTAATGCTTGCGCGGCGGCTGCAACTGCGCCAGCGCCGCATTCATGCCGGGGTCGGCGAGGCCGGTGGCGGCAGGTGCGGGCGCCGCTTCCCGGTCAGTGTCGAAAGGCAGCGCCGGCGGGCCCGCAAACGGCGCGCTCATCAGTGCCACCGAGCGGAATACGTCCGGCCGCAGCAGGGCGCACCAGGCCGCGACAGGCGAACCGAAGTCGTGCCCCACGACCGCCGCCACCGAGCGATAGCCGAGCGCATACACCAGCCCCAGCGCGTCGCGCACCAGATTGAGCAGGCGGAAGCTGGCGAGGTCACCGTCGTAATCCGCATCCCAGCCCGTGGTGCGGCCGTAGCCGCGCTGGTCCGGTGCAATCACATGAAAGCCCGCCTGCGCGAGCGGCAGCATCACTTTGCGCCAGCTGTAAGCGAGTTCGGGAAATCCGTGCAGCAGCAGCACGCAGGGACGCGAATCGGCCTGAGAGTGGCTCTGGAAGCCGGCCTCCAGCACATGCATCCTGAGGCCATTGATGCCGTCGACGAAGCGCGAGCGTATGCCCGCGGGCAGGACGCTATGGTCCAAAGGGGAGGGAGTGGACATGTTCATCTCGTGCTCGGCAATGGCTTCCTCGACGACATCGAATTACAGCAGCATCACGGCTGATCCGGGTGGCGGCATGGGCATCGACTCCGTGAGGGTGCGGGGCATGAATCGGCTTCGGCG
>JAKAIH010000017.1 GCA_021825225.1 Pseudomonadota bacterium | reverse complement strand
CGCGATCCACGGTCCCGATGGAAATGAACACCTGCACCAGCCCTTTCTTCGCCATCGGCGCGAGCAGGTCGAGATCGCGCTCGATCAGGGCCGATTTGGTGATAATGCCCAGTGGATGATTGCATTCGGCCAGCACTTCCAGGACGCTGCGCGTGATTCCGTGTTTGCGCTCTATCGGCTGGTAGGGATCGGTGTTGGCGCCGATCGAGATGACTTCGCAGCGATAGCCTGGCCGCGACAATTCGGCGCGCAGCAACTCGGCCGCATTGGCCTTGGCGAACAGCTTGGTCTCGAAATCCAGGCCCGGCGACAGCCCCAGATAGGCGTGGCTGGGGCGCGCGTAGCAATAGATGCAGCCATGCTCGCAACCCTGGTAAGGGTTGATCGATTGGGTAAAGGGGATGTCGGGCGAATCGTTGCGGCTGATGATGCTGCGCGCCTGGATCAGCGTCACTTCAGTGCGCGGTGTCGCGGCCTCGTCCGCGGCGCCCGTCCAACCGTCATCGAAAGACTCGCGCACCTGATGCTCGAAGCGGCCCTGCGGATTGTGCGCTGCGCCGCGTCCCTTGAAGCTTATCGGCGCGGCGCGCGCTCCGCCCGTGCCCGCCTTCATATCGCCTTGTTCCGTCGCAGTTCGGCAATTGCAGCGGCGTCGTAGCCATGCGCGCGCAACACCTCATCGGTATGCGCGCCGAGTTTTGGCCCCAGCCAGTTGACGTCGCCCGGCGTGTCGGAGAGTTTGGGCACGATTCCGGGCAGCTTCAGCGGCGTACCGTCATCCAGGAAGAACTGCCGGATCATGCCGCGCGCAAGATATTGGGGGTCGCGCGCGATGTCGGCGATGCTGTAGATCTTGCCATTGGGCACCTGTGCCTGGTCCAGCAGCACGAGCAAGTCTGCGGCATCGTGCGCCGCAGCCCAGGCGCCGATGATCGTATCCAGCTCCTCGGCGCGCTTCGAACGTCCGGCGTTGTCGGCGAGCGTGGGTTCGCTTCCAAGATCATCGCGCCCCATGGCCGTGCACAGGCGCTTGAAGATGCTGTCGCCGTTGGCCGCGATCAGCACATGCTGGCCGTCTTTGGTGAGGTAGGTGTTGGACGGCACGATTCCCGACAGATTGCTGCCGCTGCGCTCGCGCACGATGCCGTACATGTCGAATTCGGGCAGCGTGCTCTCCATCATGGAGAACACGGCCTCATACAGCGCCACGTCCACTACCTGGCCTTTGCCGGATGCGCGCCCACCGTTCATGTTCCTGTGATGCAGAGCCATCATCGCACCGATCACGCCGTGCAGCGACGCGAGCGAATCGCCGATGGACAGATTGGGCCGCACCGGTGCGCGGTCCGGATGGCCGGTGATATAGCGCAGCCCGCCCATGGACTCGCCGATCGCGCCGAAACCTGCCTGATCCCGATACGGACCGGTCTGCCCGAATCCGGACAGGCGCAGCATGATCAATCCGGGATTCTCCGCGGCAAGACGCTCGTAGCCAAGCCCCCATTTTTCCATGGTGCCGGGACGGAAGTTCTCGATCACGATGTCCGCGTCCCGCGCAAGCGTGCGCACGATCTCCTGGCCCTCCGCCAGGCGCAGATTGACCGTGACCGATTTCTTGTTGCGCGCCTGCGCATACCACCACAGAGACGTGCCGTTATGCAGTTTGCGCCACTGGCGCAACGGGTCACCGCCGGCTTGGCCATCGCTCGCGGGCGGTTCGATCTTGATCACTTCGGCGCCGAACTCGGCAAACATCTTACCCGCGAACGGGCCGGCGATGAGCTGGCCCATTTCGATGACCTTGATGCCTTCGAGCGGCTTTTTCGTGCTCATAGCGGCCTGCGCTCCACCACGGCCTGAGCCAGCGTGCCGCTGTCGACGTACTCCAGTTCGCCGCCCACCGGCACGCCGCGGGCGATGCGACTGACCTTGATGCCGCGTCCGCGCAGCATCTCACCAACATAGTGCGCGGTCGCCTCGCCCTCGTTGGTGAAATTCGTCGCCAGGATCACTTCGCGCACGACGCCGTCGGTGGCGCGCGCAAGCAACCGGTCCAAGCCGATGTCCTTGGGGCCGATGCCGTCGAGCGGCGACAGCCGCCCCATGAGCACGAAATACATACCCGGGAATGCCAGCGTCTGTTCCATCATCAGCAGATCGGCCGGCGTCTCCACCACGGCAAGCAGCGCGGCATCGCGCCGCGGCGAGCTGCACAGCGCGCAGATTTCTTCTTCGGTGAAACTGTTGCACTTGGCGCAGCGGCGTATGCTCTGCAGCGCCTGGCCTATGCTCGCGCTCAGCTTCTGCGCCCCGTCGCGATCGTGCTGCAACAGATGATACGCCATGCGCTGCGCCGACTTCGGCCCGACCCCGGGCAGGCAGCGCAGGGCTTCGATCAGCGCTTCGAGCGAAGACGGCGGTTTCATGCGCGCGCGCAGCCGCTGCGTCGGAACGCGGGACGCCCAGCCGCTGCGATTACGTTCATCCCCTGCGGCCCGCGCGCGTCAGAACGGCAGCTTCATTCCCGGGGGCAGACCCATGCCCGCGGTGAGGCCGCCCATCTTTTCCTGCACCGTCGCCTCGACCCGGCGCACGGCATCGTTTACCGCAGCCGCGACCAGGTCTTCCAGCATCTCCTTGTCGTCGCCGACCAGCGATGGATCGATGCTGACGCGCTTGACGTCATGCTTGCAGGTCATCACCACCTTGACCATGCCCGCACCCGCCTGCCCTTCGACTTCCACGCTCGCAAGCTGCTCCTGCATCTTGCGCATATTGTCCTGCATCTGCTGCGCCTGTTTCATCAGGCCGGCCAACTGACCTTTCATCATGAAGCTGTCTCCTGCTGATTGTCCGTCACAATACAAGGGCATGCCCTCTCACGCCCGCCCTGCCTTGGCCGCATGCCGCAGCGTCTACGTCGGTTTGACCGAATCGCTGACTATGGTGGCGTCGAGTGTATCCATCAGGTCGCGCACGAACGCGTCGCCTTGTATCGCTTCCAGCGCCTTGCCCTGGCGCGCCTGACGCTCGCTCTGCGCCTGAATCGCAGCGGTGTTGCCGCTGATCTCGCCGATTGCGATCTTGAGCGCAAGGGGTCTGCCGAAATGCTCCTGCAGCGCCGCGCGCAGCTTGTCCTGGTAGGTCCGCTCCGCCAGATGCTTGGCGGAAAATGCCAGACCGAGTTCCATGCTCTCGCCGTCGAAACCGCGCAGTTCGCTTTGCTGCGCAAGCTGTCTGGCCACGCCGCTTACCTTGAGCAGATTCGCCAGTTTCGGCCAATCCCCGTCGAATGTCGCCGCGCTGGCCGTCACAGCCGCAGCGGTGCTGCGCGCGTTGCCCCCGGGCGCGGCCGTCACAGCCGCGCGCGTAGCGCGCGCTTCCGTGGTTTCAGGCTTTTTTTTCGCAGGGAGCGCTGCGACAGCGCTGCCGGCATCCACCGGCCGAAATGCCAGCATGCGCATCAGGCTCATGCTGAAGCCGGCGTATTCGTCCGGCGCCAGCGGCAGATCGCGCCTGCCGTGCAGGGCGATCTGGTAGTACAGCTGCAGTTCCTCCGCATCGAACTGCTGCGCCAGCGCCAGAATACGTTCGCGCTCGGGCAGGTCCTGGCCCAGCGCCTCGGGCGCGCCTTGCGCCAGAGCAAGCTGGTGCAGCAGGGTGGCGAGATCCTGCAGCGCGCTGTCGAAGGAAAGGCTGCGCGACTCCATCTCGCCGGCGACGGCGAGCATCGCCTTGATGTCCTGCAGCGCCAAGGCGTCGAGCAGTCTGAACAGATAGCCCTGATCGATCGCGCCGAGCATGGCGCGCACCGCTTCCTCGCTCACCTTGCCGCCGGCGTAGGCGATCGCCTGATCCAGCAGCGACAGCGCATCGCGCATGCTGCCCTGCGCCGCCTGGGCGATCAGCCGCAATGCCGCCGGCTCGGCCGCCGTTTTCTCCTGCTCGAGAATATGGCCGAGATGCGCGTAGATCGCCTCGCGCGGCATTTGCTTGAGGTTGAACTGCAGGCAGCGCGACAGCACCGTGACCGGGATTTTCTGCGGATCGGTGGTGGCGAGAATGAACTTGATGTGCTCGGGTGGTTCCTCGAAGGTCTTCAGCATCGAATTGAATGCCGCCTTGGACAGCATGTGCACTTCGTCGATCACGAATACCTTGAAGCGCCCGCGCGTCGGCGCATACACGGCGTTATCCTGCAGCTCGCGCATGTTGTCGATGCCGGTGTTGGTGGCGGCGTCGATCTCGATCAGGTCGACGAAGCGCCCGCTGTCGATCTCGGTGCAGGCGGAACACACGCCGCAGGGCGTCGCGGTGATGCCGGTCTCGCAATTGAGCGCCTTGGCGAGAATGCGCGCGAGCGTCGTCTTGCCCACGCCGCGCGTGCCGGTGAACAGATAGGCGTGATGCAGGCGCTGCTGCTCCAGCGCATGGGTGAGCGCGCGCACCACGTGCTCCTGCCCCACCAAACTGGCGAAATTTCGCGGGCGCCACTTGCGCGCGAGGACCTGGTAACTCATGCCGAAATTTTACCAGCGTCGCGACGCTTGCGGAGAAAGGATTCTGGATTGGCGAGCCGGACCCCCGGCACTCGCAGTAAATAGCTGTGGCTGCTTCCTTCCGGACCTGACCAGGTTCACTACGCTGCAATGCGGGGCGGCCCGCCACCGCCATTATGACCGAGGTCGGCGCCAGGCGCGACCTTTTTTATGCCTGTCGCTCGCCTTCCCCGGCGCCAGAGCTCGGCTTGCCTAGGCCGAGGCGGACGAACGCGCGAGCAGCCGGCGCAGCTGCTCCACCGACAGGTTGCCTCCGCTCAACACCAGCGCCACATTCTTGCCGGCCAGCCGCTGCCTGAGCGCGATCGCCGCGGCCAGCGCCGCAGCACCTGCGCCTTCCGCCAGATTGTGCGTGTGCTCGAGCAGCAGCAGGATCGCGTCTTCGATCGCTGCGTCCTCGACGAGCACGAAATCGTCCAGGTACTTGCGCATGATCCTTTGCGTGTTTTCGAACGGAACGCGCGTGGCCAGCCCCTCGGCAACGGTTTTCATGTCCGCGCTCACCGCCGCACCCGACGCCCAGCTCATCTGGATCGCCGGCGCCTGCGCCGACTGCACGCCGATCACCTGGATGGCAGGGTTGATGGTCTTGGCGACGATGGCCGTGGCGCAGGCGCCGCTGCCCGCGCCGACCGGAACGATGATGACGTCGACCTCTGGCAGGTCCTCGACGATTTCAAGTGCGTAGGTCCCAACGCCGTGTATCAACTGCTCTTCGGTCGGACCGACGAAGCGTCCGCCCTGGGCCGCAGCGATGCCCGTCAGCCACTCGCGCGCACCGTCGAAGTCCTCGCCGTGAAATACCACCTCGGCCCCGAGTCCGCGCATCGCTGCCACTTTGCCCGGATTGGCCCCTTCGGGCACGGCGATGGTCGCACGCACGCCATGAGCGCGCGCCGCGTAGGCAATGCTCTGGCCATGGTTCCCGGTCGACGCGGTAAACAAGCCGGCGCGGCGCTCCGGCCCAGAGAGCTGCGCCACCAGATTCAGCCCTCCCCTCACCTTGAACGCGCCCACGGGCTGGTGGTTCTCATGCTTCACCCACACGCGCGTCCCGATGAGCTCGCTCAGGCCCGGGTACGGGTACAGAGGCGTAGGCCTGAGATAACGGTAAACGCGAGGCCGCGCTGCTATGACGTCGTGCAGCGACGGCATTGCAGCATCCCCGCTTTCGGGCCTGGCTTCATCCACGGCGCGGATGCCGCGTCAGAATATGCGCCCCGGTGCCGCGCGCGGGTCGCGCATGCGGTATTGGCCCGACTCGACCTGATGGAAGAACTTCTCGCACAGCATATTGAACAGTTCCGGCTCCTCCAGATTGCAGGCGTGCCCGGTCTGCGGCATGAATGCGAGCCCGGCCGACGGCATATGGCGCTTGAGCATGAGCGAGGCGTCCAGGCAGGGCTCGTCCTCGTCCCCGCTGATGATCAGCGTAGGCACGCGGCATTTCGCCATCTGTTCCTTGAAATCCCCGAGTGAGGGACGCAGTGCCTGATAGCCCTTGAGCGTCAGCGCCGATCCCCTGGCCGAATGCTGTCTGACCAGCTCGATGAACTCGGCAAACCCGCGTGGATTCTTGTTCTGCAGCTGCACCCGCGTCGGCGATTCGCCGCGCACGCCCGCGCTCTTTTCCCAGCCTTCCGCCAGCAGCTTGTCCGCCGCCGCCTCCGATTCGTGCTTGAACTTGGCGCGCGACTCGGGCATGGAGCCGGAACCGACGCCGGCCAGCGTCAAGGACAGCGCGCGCTCGGGCCACTTCATGCCGAAATAGAAGGTCGCGAATGCGCCCATCGACAGCCCGACGATATGCGCCTGTTCGATCTTGAGGCCATCGAGCATGGCCAGGACGCCGGCGCGCTGATGCTCGAAATCGTAGTCTTCGACTTTTTCCGGCACGTCCGAGGGCGGATAGCCGCGCGCATTGTAGGCGATGCAGCGATAGCGGCGGGAGAAATAGCGCAGTTGCGCTTCCCAGCTGCGGTATTCGCCCATGAATTCGTGCACGAACAGGATCGGCGTTCCCTGGCCGGCCTCTTCGTAGTACAGCTTGACACCGTCGTTGGCGGTGATGTGCGGCATGATGTCTCCTTTGGATGGCGCGCGTGCTCCGAGGCGCACGCTGCATCGAATTATAAACGGCGGTTTAGGCCTTCCCTCCGAGCAGCCGCGCGAGCTCCCCGCCTTCGATCAGCTTCTGCAATTCACCCGCGCCACCGATCAGCACGCCTTTGACGAAAATCATGGGAAAGGTCGGCCAGCCTGTCCACATCTTCAGCGCGTTGCGGCGGCGCCAGCTGCTCATGTAATTCCCGTATTCCAGATACTTGAACGCGAGACCCTGGCGCTCGAGCATCCTCCTCGCCTTCTTCGGAAACGGATTCTGCGCCATGCCCACCACGACGACAGCGTTGCCGGCAATGGCGGCCTGCACCTCCTGCACGATATCGGCGTGATGGCTGGCTACGGTCTCGCGTATCGCCGGGTGTATATGCGCTTCGTCGAGTATGCTGCGGCTCATGCTGAATCTCCTTTATGCGATCTCGCGCCGCCGCCCGAATACTGCGGCCCGCGCTATCTTAACCCAGCCGGCGCGGGGGCTGTGCGTGCCGTTGCTGCGCCGCGCGCGCAGTTTGCGCATAATGTCGCCCATTGATCCAGGAGGAGTCGGGTGATGAAAGAGCTGTTCAAGGATTTGGTGCATCTCGTGGGCGAATCGGCTGTGCTCGGCGAGGCGCAGGAGCTGGCACCGTACGTGGCCGACGTACGCGGCCGCTACCAGGGAGACGCCGTTTGCGTGGTGCGTCCGCGCAGTACCGAGGAAGTCGCGCAGGTGGTCAAGCTGTGCGTCGATCGGTCGGTGCCGATTCAGCCGCAAGGCGGCAACACCAGTCTATGCGGCGGCTCCGTTCCGTACGCAGGCGAGCGTGGCGTGATCCTCAGTCTGTCGCGCATGCGGCGCATACGCGAGGTCGACGCCGCCAACAACTCGATCACGGTCGAGGCCGGCTGCGTACTCGCCGAAGTGCAGCGCGCCGCCGTCGACGTCGGACGTTTCTATCCGGTCAGCCTGGGCGCCGAGGGCTCGTGCCAGATCGGCGGCAACATCGCGACCAACGCGGGCGGCACGGGCGTGCTGCGCTACGGCAACACCCGTGAAAACGTGCTCGGTCTGGAGGTGGTCCTGCCGAACGGGACCATCTGGCAGGGCTTGCGCGCATTGCGCAAGAACAACACAGGATTCGACCTCAAACACCTGTTCGTCGGTTCCGAAGGCCTGCTCGGCATCATCACCGCAGCCACGCTCAGGCTGCACCCCCTCAATACCTGCCACCTGGCTGCCTGGCTGGCGCCGGTCAGCATCGATGCCGCGGTCGAATTGCTCGGCCGGGTTCAGTCTTCGCTGGGGCCCCGTCTGACCGCTTTCGAGGCAATGAATGCCGCCCAGTTGCAGACCACGCTGCAGCACATGCCCGGTCAGCAAAGTCCGCTGGATCCCGCTCTCCCCTGGCACATACTGGCCGAGATCGGCGACGCATCCGACGAAGCGGGACTTCGAACCAGCCTCGAGAATCTCCTGCAAACAGCGATATCGGATGGGCTGCTCAGCGATGCCGCCGTCGCCAGCAATGAAGCGCAGCGCGCCGCGATGTGGACCATACGCCACAGCGTGACCGAGGCCATCAAGAAAGCGGGAAGAGGCGTCAACCACGACATCGCGGTTCCCGTTTCTAAAATAGCGGAATTCGTGCACCGCGTCGGCCCGGCGCTGGAGCAAAGGTTTGCCGGCGTCCAGATCGTCATCGTCGGCCACCTCGGGGACGGCAACCTGCATTTCGTGGCACTGTTCACTCACGAGGCCTGGAACGCATTTTCCGACCCCCAGGCGGTGATCGACGAAGTGCATCGCCTGGTCTATGGGGTGGTCGCCGAGCTTGGCGGCACCTTCAGCGCCGAGCATGGCATTGGCCGCTACCTGCTCGCGGAGATGCGGCAATACAAATCGGAGGTCGAGCTGGCGCTGATGCGCACGATCAAGCACGCCCTCGACCCCAGGGGACTGTTCAATCCGGAAAAGGTCATTCCGCAATGAAAACCACGATGCAGCGCGACGGCGGGATACGGCGATGAGTTCGAGCGTATTCGATTCCGGGCTGTTCCGCGATATGTTCGGTACGGCCGAAATGCGCGCCATCTTTTCCGACGCCGGCTATCTATCGCGCTGCCTGGAGGTAGAGGCTGCGCTGGCGCGTGCCCAGGCCGGCATAGGCATGATTCCGGCCGCAGCCGCGCGCGAGATCAGCGCCAGGGCTACGCCCGCCTGCCTCGATCTGGCCGAACTCAAGCGCGAAACCGAGATTGTCGGCTACCCGATCCTGCCACTGGTGAAACAGCTCGCCGCCGCCTGCGCGGGCGACGCGGGCGGCTATGTGCACTGGGGCGCCACCACCCAGGACATCATGGACACGGCGGTGGTGCTGCAGCTGCGCGCGGCCTTCGAGCTGATCGAGGCCGACCTCAATGACATTCTCGCCTCGCTGGAAACTCTGGCGCGGCGCTACCGCGATACGCCCATGGCCGGACGCACCCACCTGCAGCAGGCGCTGCCGGTGACCTTCGGCTACAAGGCTGCGGTATGGCGCGCTCCGCTGGCGCGCCAGCGCGAGCGCCTGGCGCAGCTGCGCCCGCGCGTGCTGGTCGGCCAGTTCGGCGGTGCCGCGGGAACCCTCGCCTCGCTCGGCGACGCAGGACTGGCGGTGCGTGCCGCGCTGATGCGCGAACTCGGCCTGGGCGAAGCCGCCATCACCTGGCATGTGGCGCGCGACACGCTGGCCGAATCCGTGCTGTTTACCGGCCTGCTCACCGGCTCGCTCGCCAAGATCGCAAGCGACGTGATGATGATGATGTCCACCGAATTCGGCGAGGTGTTCGAGCCGTTCGAACACGGGCGCGGCGCGAGCAGCACCATGCCGCAAAAGCGCAACCCGATATCGTCCGAGCTCATACTCGCCTGCGCCAAGCTGGCGCGCCAGCACTGCGCGCTGATGCTGGACGCGATGGTGCAGGATTTCGAGCGCGCCACCGGACCCTGGCACGCCGAATGGATCGCCCTGCCCGAAAGTTTCATCGCCACTGCCGGCGCCCTGCGCCAGGCGAAGCTGATGCTGGCCGGCCTGGGTGTCGACACCAAACGCATGCAGCGCAACCTGGACCTGACTTCGGGTCTGATCGTCGCCGAGGCGGTGATGATGGGTCTGGCGCCCAAGTTCGGGCGTCAGGTGGCGCACGACCTCGTCTACGACGCTTGCCGCGCCGCCGTCGAGAGCGGCCGGCCCCTGCTCGAACTGCTCTGTGCCAATGCCGAAATCAGCGCGCAGCTGCAGCGCAGCGAGCTCGAACGCCTGCTCGATCCGCGCAACTACCTCGGCAGCGCCGCGCAGATGGTGGAGCTATCCCTGCGTTAAAGTATTCTGTTGCGCGTACTCAGCGCGCTGCCAGCGACAGATGCAGCTTGACCTGTTTGGCCTCTGCATTCGCACTAGGTGCGTCGCTGGTTTTTTCCATGCGCATGGGATCGACACCTGCCGCCTGCAGCGCCGCCTCGATCGTGAGGGCGCGCTTTTGCGCAAGTTCGGCGAGAGCGTTCGCCGGCAGCGGCTGCGTCTCGCGCAGCCGACGCAGCAAGATCCGATAGAACTCGCGCGCATCTGCGATCTGCGGCGCGCCGCTGGCGAAGTTGCGCACCCGCTCGGCTATCGAAGGCGCGGCCAGGCCGGCGCTACGCGCCTTCGCTTCAGCTTCGGCTCGTAACCGTTCGAACTCGGCTTTGGAGAAGCGTTCGGTGAAAAGCGATCGCAATGCTGCTTGCGTCGGCCGGTCTTCCAGATTGATCGGTCCCGGTTCATCTTCTCCGGTGAGCGCGAACCCGGCCCGGCGCCCGACCTCCCGCCCCAACGCGGCGCGCTTCATCGCGCTGGCGTCGATCGCGGTGTCGTAACGTGCCGGGATCAGGAGTTTCAGCTCCGGGCGCTTGGCGAGCGCCTCGACGATGCTCGCCAGCTTTTCGTGTTCCGGCGGTAGCAGCCGGCTCTTGCCGGGATCGAACGCTATCGATCCTCCATCCCCGCCGGCACCACCACCGAACAGGTTCGCCAGCGCACGAAACGGCGCCGCAATAATGTTGCCCAGAAAATTTCCCACCGCCTTCCAAATCAGCGGCGCCAGGCTGAACTGCGGATCGTCCAGGTTGCCTTTGACCGGCACTTCCAGCGAAATCGTGCCGTCGGCATCTTTGAGCAGGGCGACGGCGAGTTCAAACGGCAGCTTGAGCGCGTCCGGGCTTTGCACACGTTCGCCCAGCGTGAACTTTTCGAGCGTGATCTTGTTATCGCCCTCGATCAGACTGTCGCGCACCCGATAGTTGAGGTCCAGCGCAAGGCGCCCGGTCGCAATGCGGTAGCCGGCAAAGCGCATCGCATACGGAGATGCGGTGGTGAGATCGATGTTGCGCAGCTGCACGCGGAACGTGCTGCGATTGCGCGGCGCGAACGGATTGACCGCCCCGGACAGGTGCGCGTAGCCAAATTCGTCGACGCGCCCCTCGAGCGTGAACTGGCTGCGCGCGTCGCGCTCGCTCGACAGCCCGTTCGCCGTGCCGGCGAGATCATAGATCTTCGCCACGAACCCGGGACTCAGGCTGTCGTCGGAGAAATCGAGCGCGCCCTGCTCGACGCGCACGCGCCGCACTGCAACAGAAATAGCGTCCTCCCCGGCCGGATTCGCGACGGGGGCCGCCGCAGCGGGCGGCTTCCCGGCTTCCGCCACAGGCGCCGCGCCCTCTGCGTTCGAGGATGGCGGACTCTTGCCGCCTGCGGCCTGCTTTTTTGCAAATGCGCGCGACAGATTGCTGGTGCCGTCCTTGGCAATCGCGAGCCGCCCCGCAGGCGCCGTCAGCCTCAGTTCATCAATATCGATATCATTGGGCGCCAGCGTCGCATTGAGCGTATCGGTCGCCAGCGATTTCCAGCCGAACAGACGAACGCCGGCCGGATCGTCGAGCGCGAGATTCGCAATCGCTGCGCTGCCCGAGTAGGCGAGCTTCGCTTTTTTGCCGCCGACACGCAGCGTGCCGGCGAGCGAAATCTCTCCCGAGCCGAGCTTCACGCCCGTGGAGCGCGCCAGCAGCGGCTGGATCGGCGCGAGCGCGACTCCGCTTGCCTCGATTTTCGCCGTGAGCCTGCCTTTCGCAGGCACGGCCCGCCCGCGCAGCGCAATATGCCCGCCGCTTTTCACGTCGCTGCTCACGTCGAAAGAAAGCGGCTTCGCCGGATCGGTCGACACGTCTTTGAGCTTCCCCGCCAGATGCTGCAGCACCAGCGCGATGCCGCTTGCGCGATCCGCCACGCTCACGCGCCCACGGTCCAGTTCGAATAAACCCAGCCGCGCCGATAGCGGCTTGTCCGACTTTGAATTACCCGTTGCGGGCACGAGATCGAGCAGGGAGATCCGGCCGTTGTCCAGTTCGGTGTCCACGCCGAGCCTGCCGAGACGCACCGTTTCGGCCTCGATCACGTTTCCGCCGCTGTCGTAACGCAGGCCGGCGAGCGCCAGCTTGGCCAGGCGTATGGCCGGTGATTGGGTACCTGCTGGCGGCGCCGACGCAGCAGCTGCGGCCAGCCGCGCCAGCGCGAAGTTTCCACTATCCAGGCGCACGCGCACGCCCTGCGCGTCCGACACTGCAGCGATGCCAAAACTGCCGCTCAGTCCGTCCGCGGTCAGAACCAGCGGCGTCCGGGCGCCGTGATCGGTGTATCGCGCCGAGGCGTTGCCGATCTGCACCGCGCCTATGCTCGCCTGCCACGCGGCCGGCCTGGCAGCCCGCGCCCCGCCATTGCCGCCGCCGGCGAACAAGCGCAACAAATCCAATTCGCCGCCGGCGTCGCGCTCGAGCGCCAGCTTGAGGTCGGCGACGCGCAAAGCTTTGGCCGAAGCGCGCTGCGCGCCAAGATCGAAAGCGATGCCGTCCAGAGCAAGCTGTTTCAACAGGGCAAGCGATTTCGAATCGCTCCCCGCGGTGAGGTCGGCACTACCGAGCACGAGTGCGTGCACTGAACCGCGATGCTTGCCCAGGTCGAACTGCGCGCCGTCGAGCGCTATCGGGCCGACTTTTGCGAAAGGCGATCTTTCCTTTCCCCCCAGCAGCTTCGATTCGCCGACGCGCGCCGCCTTGACCGAGACCTGCTGTGCCGTCGAATCGAAATCTACCCCGGTGACGTCAATTGCGCCGATACTCGCCTGCAGCGCCCTTTCCCCGACACTGCTCAGGCCGAGTCCATGCAATTCGAGCTTCGCCCCTTTCAGGGTGAACCGGGGTTTGCCTTCAGCCAGCGCCAGCTGATACGGCAGCTCGATATCGGCATGGCCAGCGGCAATGCGTGCCGCGGTATACGCGTGGACATAGGGCATCAGCTCAGTCAGCGCCAGGTTTCCGACGCTAAGCGTGCCCGTCGCGGCGAGCGGCGCAAGCGAAAATTCGCCTTTCCAGCCCAGCTTCGCGCCGGTCGGAGTCTGTCCCAGCAGCATGTACGCCCCTTGCCCGGCGTCCAGCGTAGTCAGCGACGAGAGCTCGAGCGACAAGCGTTCCATGCGATTGCGGTAGCCATATCGATGATCCTCGAAGTCGATGCTGCCGTTGGCGACCGAAAATCGTCCGATGGCCAGACGCGGCGGCTGCGCCGGGGCCGCGGTCCCTGCATCAGGCAGGAGCGCGGCCAGATTC
>JAKAIH010000493.1 GCA_021825225.1 Pseudomonadota bacterium | reverse complement strand
GATCCGAAATTCCTTGGTGCCGCGCTTGTCGTCGATCGGCCGGCAGGCCGCGCTTGAGGCCGCGGCCAGGCGCTCGAGCGCGGCCGCATCGACCTTGCTGCCCACCAGTGCGGCGGCCGCCTCGGGCACGAGCAGCGCGCGCGCCGCGACCGCGCCCAGGCTCACGCGCGCCGCGCTGCACACGCCCTTGGCGTCCAGCGTCAGGTTGACGCCGGCGCCGACGACCGCGATGTCCATCTCGCTGCGCGGCGTGAAGCGCAGATAGGCGTCGCCCGAATGCGGCTGCCGCCGCGGCAGCAGGAACGACAGCACGAGCTCGCCGCCGGCGAGCGTGGTCTTGCCCGGGCCCGTGACGACTTCCTCGACCGGCGCTTCGCGCCGGCCCTTGGGGCCGGCGATGCAGGCGATGGCGCCGGCCGCGATCAGCGCCGGCACGCTGTCCGCGGCGGGCGAGGCGTTGCACAGATTCCCGCCCATGGTGGCGCGGCCCTTCACCTGGATCGAGCCGATGTATTTCACCCCGTCGATGATGCCCGGCCAGGCCTGCGCGAACGCCGCGTTCTCGATCAGCTCCATGCAGGTCACGGCGGCCCCGACGCGATAGCCGCCGGCCTCGGCAGCGATACTGCGCAGTTCGGGTATGCCCTTGATATCGACCAGCAGCTCGGGCTCGGCGCGGCCGGAGCGCATTTGAATCACTAAATCCGTGCCGCCGGCCAGCACCCTCGCCCGGCCGTTGGCGCCGGCGAGCAGCGCGATCGCCTGCTCCAGCGTTTGTGGCGCTTCATAGCGCATTTGGACTGTCTCCATGGTTTGATCGGCCTGCCGCATCGGGCCGCGGAACCGCGTATGTTGCCACAGATGCGCGCAGTTTTGATCGACTCCGAGCAAGCACGCGACGACCAAGCTGTCCCTTGAGCTAACAGGGTTATTGCCGGCAAACCTAGGCCACAGGCTTATACAGCCAGGCGACGCCGTTATAGGCCTGCTCCGGCGTGCGCCCCGCGAGCATTTGCCGGCGCAGGTCGCGCACCGCATCGGCGGCATGATAGATGTCGCCGTACATGCGCGCGGTCAGCTGCACGCGCGTGGTGCGCAGGTAGCGCTCCTGCTGATAGGCGAGGAAGGCACCGTTGACATCGCCTTTCGCCGCCGCGAGCTTGCCCGCCAGTATCACCGCATCCTCGATCGCCATGCAGCCACCCTGGGCCAGGTATTGCAGCATCGGGTGCGCCGCATCGCCGAGCAGGGTCACGCGGCCGCGGGTCCACTGGCTCACCGGGTCGCGGTCGCACAGCACCCACATCTTCCACTCGTTCGCCATGGACAGGAACTCGCGCACTTTGGGATGCTGCCCCTGGAAGCGCTCGTGCAGTTCGCCCGGATCGCCATAGGTATCCCAGCCCTCCTCGTAGCGGCTGCTGTGGAACACGACCACCAGGTTGTAGACCTCGCCGCGATGCAGCGGATAGTGCACCAGGTGCGTCTTCGGTCCCGCCCACAGCACCACGTTGTTCTCCTGCAGATGCGCCGGCACTTTGGCCGTAGGGATGACGCCGCGATAGGCGATGTGGCCGGAGACGCGCGGCTTGCCGTCGGCAAGCAGCTGGCCGCGCACCGCCGACCACAAGCCGTCCGCGCCGATCAGGGCCATGCCCTCGTAAGACTTGCCCGCTTCGGTCTGCACCGCCACGCGATCGCCGCGGTCCTCAAAAGAGACGATTTTGCTGCTCGTCGTCAGCGTCGCGAGCGGCGAGCGCTTCACCGCGGCTATGAGTACGTTGTGCAGATCCGCGCGATGGATCACCGCATAGGGATAGCCGAAGTGCCGGCGCAAAGGCTCGCCCGCCGGAATGCGCGTGACTTCGGAGCCATCGAGCGCGTCGCGCATGATCAGGTTGTCCGGGAACACCGCCCAATGCGACATCTGCTCGCCCACGCCGAGCAGTTCGAACATGCGGAACACGTTCGGTCCGAGCTGGATGCCCGCGCCGACCTCGTGAAAGTCGGAGGCGCGCTCGATCAGATGCACCGGGATGCCCTGGCGCGTGAGCGCGAGCGCAGCGGCGAATCCACCTATTCCGCCGCCGGCGATGAGGACCGGCAATTCCGTCTGCTGCGCCTGTGCCGCCATGAGTCTCCTCCCTTGTTCGGCCGGATTATAATCGCGTCGCATGCCGCCGGTCCCTGTTCTAATCGATGGCGCGGGTGTGGATTAGCCGCTGCGCCGGCCGAAAATCTCATACTTTCATTTTCCGTAACTGGCGCCCCGCCTGGACAAACGGCATGCGTACGTGCCAAATCCGGCAATCGCAGTTCAGGCGGCAGCAGGCAGGGTCGGTGCATCCAGCTGCGCCTGCAGCGCGGCAGCGATGCGCTCGGCATCGAGCTCGACCTGGATTTTCTGCAGGAATTGCCACAGCACTTCGGCATCGCCCAGCGCGCGGTGGCGCACACTGCAGCTCAACTCGTGGCGCTGGATCAGGCTGTCGAGGTTATGGCGGCGCTGCTCGGGATACAGTTTGCGCGACAGCTTGACCGTGCACAGCACGCGCGCCTCATAGGCGAGATCGACGCGCTCGAACTCGCTGCGCAGAAAACCGTAATCGAAGCGCGCGTTGTGCGCGACGAGCAGCTTGCCTTGCAGGCGCGCGTACAGCGCGGGCGCGAGCTCGGCGAACGTGGGCGCATGCCGCACCATCGCGTCGCTGATGCCGGTGATGGACTCGATGAACGGCGGAATGCTTTTTTCCGGATTCACCAGCTGGCTCCAGCTGTCGACGAGCTCGCCCTTGTCGACTTCGACCAGACCGATTTCGGTGATGCGCTCCTCCGCCGCCAGCATGCCGGTGGTCTCGAGGTCGAGAATGATCAGCGGCTGGCGCAGCATCGTTTAAGTGGGCAAGCGGTTG
>JAKAIH010000492.1 GCA_021825225.1 Pseudomonadota bacterium | reverse complement strand
GTTGGCAATGGGCGGCAGGCTGGCGAAGTACGCGGCCACATTGCGCAGATCCGCCTCGCTCATGTTCGAGGTCATGTTCTTCAGCGCCGCGTGCGAGCGTTTGCCGTCCTTGTACTCTTTCAGTGAATTGAACAGGTAGGGCTCGCGCTGCGCCGCCAGGTTCGGAATGGCCGGCGCGACGCCTTTGCCATCGAGGCCATGGCAGGCCTTGCAGTCGCGCTCCGCGATGATTTTGCCCGCGGCGGGGTCGCCGGCCGGCGCCTTGGCCGTCGGCGCCGCCTGTTCCGTGCAGCCCATCAGGGTCACCGAAATTGCAGACAGCGCGATAAGGCCCAGGATAGAATTTTTCATCGGTAATCTCGAAGTCTAGTGGTTCGGCGTGGGTTCGCAGGCTGCCGGACAAGCGTGCACGTCCGGTGCCAACTGACAGGGCTACATTCTAGTCCGTTAACCACCGAAAATACAGTGCGGTGTCCGTCCCGCGCACTGCGTGCCCGGGATGCTTCGCCCGGGCACTTGCGAAGTGAGCGCCTCAGCCCATCATGCTGCCGATGAACCCGGTCAGCACCAGGACCAGCAGGGTCAAGCCGAATGCGATCAGGGTGAAGCCGAGAATCTTCGAACCCAGAGTCATCGGCCGCGAGGGCTCGTCCACGAGGTATTTCGACAGTTCCCCGGTTTCCACCAGGCGGTTGTATTGCACCGTATGCTCGTGCTTGAACTCTTCCAGCGTCACCGTGCCGGTGAACATCACCACGTCCAGCGGGAACTTGTCCGGGCGGAAGTGATTGTTGAAGAAGTGCACGGTGAACAGGAACAGCGCTGCGAGCAGAGCTTCCTCGCCGTGGAAGATCGTCGCCACGTTGAACACCCAGCCAGGCAGGACGGATGCGGTCACGGTCGGGAACCAGAGCATGACGCCGCTCATGCCGATGATGGTCACGCCCCAGAACGGCGCCCAGTAGTCGAATTTCTCCCAGTAGGTCCAGCGGTCGAACACCGGGCGCGGCCCCAGGCCGAAGAACCACTTGAACATGGCGATGATGTCCCACAGATCCTGCCAGCGCGGAATCAGCGAGTTGGGGCCGAACCACTGGAAGGTCCGCCAGACCTTGCTCAGGCGCATCACGACATAGACGATATGCCCGAGGAATACGCCGGCGAAGACGACCGCGCAGGTCCGGTGCACGAGTGCCATCACTTGGGGCCCGCCGAAGGCGTTGGCGACGACCGGCGCCCAGGCACTGCCGGAGTAGAACACAGTCATGCCGGTCAGCGTCAGGATCATCAGGCTCAGCGCGAACATCAGATGCCCGACGCGCCACAGCAGCGGGAAGCGCCGGAAATACTTGCCTTTCAGATCCAGCCCCTCGGTGCGCACATGCGGACGCGTCTTGCGCGCCTGGCGGTCCTTGTACTCGCGGTAGAACCACAGCGCGGTATGCGTCCAGAAGAACGCAAACGTTCCGACCAGCAGCTGGATCATGAGCTTGGACGCGAGCCACATTTGCGGAAAGCGGCCGAAATCGTGGGTCGTCCCGTGCGGTTGGAACGTGACGAAACCCGGCGTCGCGTCCTTATGGCATTGCTGGCAGGTCTTGAGGCGGTTCGACGGATACACCGTGGATTTCGGATCATCGACGCGCTGGATGGTATGGCTGCCATGGCAGTCGAAGCACTTGGCGGTATACGCGTAGCCCAGTTTGTTCACCTGGCCATGGTACGTCTCGGTGTAGGTCTTCAGGCTCTCTTCATGGCAGTTGCCGCAGTTCTTGGTAATCGCGAGCCTGGTTGCGCCCTTCGACGGGTCTTCGATGTCATGCGTGGTATGGCAATCGGAGCAGATGGCCGCGTTCGGCGCCTTGTCCTCCAGCACCAGCTTGCCGTGCACCGAGGTGGCGTATTGCTCCCGTTCCTTGGCATGGCACTTGCCGCATACGTTCGGAATGGTCAGGCGCCACTCTTCGCGCTCGGGGCTGCCGGTGGGATAGATATAGTGCGGGTCGTGGCAGTTGTAGCAGGTCGCATTGGTGCGCGACTGGTCATCCTTGTTCGGCCGCGCATGGATCGATTTCATGAAACGATCGATCTGCTTCACCACAACGCCCAGTCTTGCATTCTGCGGGGTATTGGTCTTGCCCTCCTTCACCGCCTTTGCCCACAATTCCTCGTGGCAGGTGACGCAGCTGACCTTGTGCTGCACGCCAAGCTTGTGCGGAATCTCGGTAATGTCCTTGTGGCAATCCGTGCACAGCCGCTTGCCGTGCACGCTGTTGCCGAACTTGTCCTTGACGATGTGCAGCTGGCGCATGCGACCGAACGCGTCCGGCATTTCAAAGCCCTTGTTCCCGTGACAGCCGAGGCAGACATCGTTATCCGGGTTGCCTACCTCCTTGGTCGCGGCTTTGCTGTCGGCGGAATCCGCAGCCCCGGCCTGCGCCGGCCAAATGACGGATGCTCCCGCCAGACAGATAGCTCCCGCCGTTACCCAAGCTGCAAGTCTTGAAACACGCATGGCCTTCGATTCCCCGGTTAAATGTACAGCGTCCGCATCCTGCATCGGGCAGGACAACTCATTGCTTCCAATCTTTTGCCGGCTGTGGCGACTGCTGCTTCGCGCCGTTCGGATCGCAATTGCGCTTATTGATTTATCGTGCGCGTATCTGCGATCCAGGCAACATGCCACGCGCGGCCACCGCTCCTACGGTGGCCGCAATCACGCCCCTGTGTATTGCCTGGCTTTTCCCCGCTCCCCTGCATTCGTGACGATATGTCAATAAAGGTGAAACCCTTTTATTTTGAACATACTAAACGAAGGTCTCCGGCTCAATTTGATGTACATCAAGTCTGGCCGCGAAAGGATATGCGCAGTTTCGGTACGCAGCCCGCGCGCGCCCGGGTTCGGCGAATTCGAC
>JAKAIH010000491.1 GCA_021825225.1 Pseudomonadota bacterium | reverse complement strand
CCAGGAATACGCCGCCCTTGAGTGCCACGTCTTCGGCTTGCTGAAACAGCGCGGCCGCACGGTGGAGATTACCCTGAGCCAGCTCCGATAGACCCAGAAAACAGTCTGAGTAGACGACCCCAAAAACCGATCCCAGCATCTCGTGAAAATGGCGCGCCCGTACCAGCGACGCCTCGGCTTCCTTGAACTTGCTGCGCGACAGACAGGCATAGCCGTGTATGTTCGCCATCACTCCGGCCAACCACGGCAATTCGGCGGGATTTGCGGCGATATCGGCACTCGCCAGCTCTTCCCCCTGTTCGACATCGTCAAAAGCGATCGCGATTCCTGCTCTGAGCACCTTCTCTTCTTCGCGCAGGGCAAAAACCTGTTCAAGCGCCATACAGTCATTTCGTTGCCGCGCATCTGCTTCCAGTTCGGCAATTGCCTTCTCTGCGCATTTCAACGCCTCATCGGCGCCACTTGGCTGACGCATATGAAACAGCGCCCAGCATCGAAACATATGAAGGCGCGGGTGCCGGTCCGCCATCGACGCCGGGATTTTGTCGATCCAGCTATTGATCTGCACCATCTGCCCGACATGCATCATGTGGGTGGCGTGCACTTGCACAAGAGCTGCCGCAGTGTCGAAATCGCCACCTTCAAGGGCGTAATGCACAGCCTCGCTGACGAAGCCCTCTGCCGTGAACCATTCCCTGGCCCTACGATAGAGTTCGGTCATTTCCCCGCCATAACGGCGTCTTAATTGACTGCGCAGAAATTCACCGAACAAGTGATGATAGCGGTACCACACATGCCGGCCGTCAAGCGGCTGAAGAAAGAGATTGGCAGCCTCCATCCGTTCCAGCATCAAATGACTATCGTCCCGGTCCGTCAGCAGATTGCAGAGCCTGGCATTAAAGCGATCAAGAATTGAGGTCTTGAGCAAGAAGTCCTGCTCGCCTTGCTGGAGGTTATTCAGGACACCGCTCGCCAGATATTCGGCGATGTCGCGCAGATTACCGGAAAATCCGGAGAAAAAATCATCACGGTTCACCTGCTCCTTAAGCCAGAGGGAGGCAAGCTGCAGACCGGCCGCCCAGCCCTCCGTCTGTTCCTGCAGCAACCTAAGCTGGTCGGTATTGAGCGACAGGCCGCGTACTCTCAAAATAAAATCACGCGCTTCGCGCTCGTCGAAGCGAAGTTCCGTTGCCCCGAACTCTGTCACCTCATCGCGAACGCGAAGCTCCGAGACAAGCAGATTGGGCACCGCCCGGCTGGCGATAATGTACTGGAGGTTATGTGGAGCGCGCGCGAGCAACAGTTGCATCGCTTCATTGAGCGCGCCGCTATCCGCCAGATGATAATCATCAATAAAAATAGCGAATCGCCCGTCACTTTCCGCTATCTCGTTGATGACGCGCGCAATGACGCTCGCGATATTGACCCTGCCGCTATTCAGCAGTTCGAGTGCGCGCGCGCCGCAGGAGGGCGCCACGGTTTGCAGCGCCGCCACAAAATACCTCAGGAAACGGCTGGGCTCACGATCTTCATCGTCAAGCGATAGCCAGCAGCAGCTCATCCCCTTGGCGGCAAGCACGTCATGCCATTGCGCCAGAAGAGTGGTCTTGCCGAAGCCGGCCGGGGCGGACACCAAAGTCAAACGCCGCTCGCCCTGGCTTTGCAGCCTGTCCAATAAGCGGCTGCGGCCAATCAATCCACCTCGACTGATAGGAGGAAACAACTTTGTAACAATGAGTTCGATTGGCCCCTGCGCCACCGGCTGCACCTCCCCTTCGGCGTCAGGATAGCAAATCGCGGAACCGCGTCCAATTGTCCGCGTAGCCCGCGCCGCCGTTCATTCGAAATGCTTGACCTGGGGCCAGTATTTCTGCAGCGGGGTTTTCATCCCGCGCAGCACATAGATCGGCTGGTTCGTTTCGTAGGGCATCGCGTAGGGCGAATCGATCCGGCCGGCGATGCGGTACGAGCGGAACAACCCGGCGTAGTGCCTGGCGCTTCCGCCGATGATGATGATCACGCTGCCGTCGTGGCCGCGCGGTCCCCAGAGGTAATAGTTGTTGTGCCCGGCAATCGCCGGCGGCAGGCCGAGACGGCGCCCGAACACGTCGATTGCAGAAGCCTCGCCATAATTGTTCCCGAAGAACACGGCGCGCGCCCGATCCTCGGGCGGCAAGGACCAATAGACCTTCGCAACCTTTGCTGCCATGCCCCGCCAGCCGAACATGTCGGCATAGTATTGCGGCAGCGTGCTGGTTTTCAGGCGCTCGCCCGAAGAGGGCGTGACGCCGATCGTCTGCTGGTACCGGATGAACGCATCGATCGGAAGGATGGGCAGGGTCAGCGGCGCAGTCAGAGCACCCAGCACGATGACCGCGGCCAGCGCGGCGCCGCGCGCCACGGCCTTGCCAAGCCATTGTTCGATCCGCTGCGCCCCGAAGGCCAACAGCGCTGGATAAATCGGCGTCAGATAATAAGCCTTGCCGTGCGCGCTATCGAATATCGCGAACAGGACAAACCACGCGACCGCGATGGCGCGCGCCGTCACGAGTCTGGGCCGGACCGCACCGGCCCACAGCCCGCACAGCGCCACCACCATGCCCAGGGGGGCAACGAGAAGGCACTGCTGTCCGAAATAGGCAAGCGGCGAAAGGATGGCATTCTTGCCGTTCACCCCGGCCTCTCCGAGTTCGCGGAACGGCCAGCCATGCGCCTGTTGCCATAGCACGTTGGGCAGCACGATCACCGCGGCGGCGAGCGCCCCCAGATAAACCCACGGCCGCAGCAGCGACTTGCGGCGTGGCGTAACGAGCAGCCCCACCGCCAGCGCCACAAGAAAGAAGGCGATGGCATATTTCGTCTCGAGGCTGAAACCTGTAATCAGGCCAAAGCCAAGCCACCAGCGCTCGTCGCCCGTTTGCTCCA
>JAKAIH010000490.1 GCA_021825225.1 Pseudomonadota bacterium | reverse complement strand
GAGATCGGCGTCGAGCAGCGTGTCCCAGAACCAGGCCTCGCCGCGCTGCCAGGGGATCATCAGATGCTTGGTCAGGAACGAGGCCGCGATCATGCGCACGCGGTTGTGCATCCAGCCGGTCTGCCACAGCTCCCGCATCCCGGCATCGACGATAGGAATGCCGGTTTGGCCCTTGCTCCATTCGGCGAAGGCGACGGAATCGTCCGTCCACGGAAAATTTGCGAAGCTGGGGTCGAGCGGTTCGTCGGGCAGGGCGGGGAAATGATAGAGCAGGTGGTGGGCGAATTCCCGCCAGGCCAATTCCGACAGGTACTTCTCGCCTTCGTCCGGCAGTTCATAGGCGTTGGCGCGTACGGCGTGCCACAACTGACGCGGCGAAAGCTCGCCCCAGTGCAGGTGCGGCGACAGGCGCGAGGTCGCCACCAGGTCCGGCCGGTCGCGCAGGGCCGGGTAATCGACCGCGCGCGCCACGAAGTCGTCGAGCGCGGCAGCGGCGCCGGCTTCGCCCGGCGTCCAGTGCACGCGGAAACCCTCGGCCCAGTCGGGCGCGCGGGGCGGGAGCCGCCACTCCGCAAGGGCATCGCTGGCAACGGGGCCGGCGAAGAATTTCAGTAGGCGCGGCGCCGGCGTGGGGCACGGAAACTCCCGCTGCCGCAGCGTCTTCCAGAACGGCGTGAAGACGCGGAACGGCGTGCCAGCCTTGCTGGCGATCTCCCACGGTTCTGCCAGCAGCGCGCCATTGCAGCTTGTGACCTCGATACCCGCTTGGGCGAGGCGGGATTTCAGTTCGTTGTCGCGCGCGACGGCATAAGGCTCGTAGCAGCGGTTCCAGGCCACCGCTCCAGCCGATATCTCGCGCACCACGGCGGGTACGACAGTCTCGGCCGTCCCGCGGCGCAGCACCAGGCAGCCGCCGAGCAGCGCCAGCTCGCGGCCGAGTGCGGACAGGCTTTGATGCAGCCACCAGCGCGCGGCTGCACCGAGCCGCCAGCGCCCCGGTGTTTCATCATCGAGGATGTAGATACAAAGCAGAGGTTGTCCGCTCGCGGCGGCATGGATGAGGGCGGGGTTGTCGGCCAGCCGCAAATCCTGCCGGAACCAGACGATGATGGGGCTCATGGTGTCGAGCTTATGCGATTCACCGGTGCCGGCATCAACTGCGGCCGAAGAGTTTCTTCAGTTCGCGCTTGGCCTGCTCCAGCACGCGCAGCTGTGGTTCGGGCAGGTTGATTCCAGCGCGGTTGATGTAGAACACCAGCATCGACAGTGCCGAGCGATAAGGCTCGGCCTTGCGGCTCGTGCTCTGTTCGGCCGAACGCTTGAGGGAGGCGGCGATCTTCTTGGGATCGTTCCAGGTGAAGACACCCTCTTCGAGCTCGAGCGCATGGCTCTCGCGCGTCACGCGGGCCGACCAGCGCCTGGTCGCGCCTGATGTTGCAGTGCGGGATTTCCGCAGCGATTTCATGTCAAAAGGTTTAGCGCATGCGAGCGGCCCCGCCATGTGCGAAATCAACATCCGCCCGCCCCGCATCAAGTTTTGGTGATTTTGCCCCGCCTCGCGAAGACGTGTAGAAGCGGGTTTTCTTGCGGGCCACCGACGCCCGCCCATGCGAGGGGTAATCCATGACGCATCGAATCTGCACTGTCCTTCTAGGCACTGCCGCGCTGGCGCTCGCCGTCGCCGCCGGTCCCGCCACGGCGTCGTCGTCCGGTACACAAAGCGCCGCCAATCCGTTCGCAGCGCCGAGTCCGCTGCTGTTCCAGGCGCCGCAGTTCAACCGCATCAAGGACAGCGATTTCGAGCCCGCCATCGACGAAGGCATGAAGCGCCAGCTCGCCGAGATCCAGAAGATCGCCGAAAACCCCGAGCCTGCGACCTTCGACAACACCATCGTCGCCATGGAAAAGTCCGGCCAGATGCTGACGCGGGTGACGCAGGTGTTCTTCGCGCTGGCCCAGGCCAACACCAACACCACGCTGCAGTCGGTCGAAGCCACCGAGGCGCCGCGCCTCGCGGCCGAGCAGGACGCGATCTATCTCAATCCCAAGCTGTTCGCGCGCGTCAAGGCGATCTACGAGAGCCGCGACAAGCTGCATCTCAGCCCCGAGGGCCTTCAGTTGGTGACGGTCTATTATCACAACTTCATCCACGCCGGGGCCGAGCTCAATGACGCCGACAAGGCGCGCCTGCGCAAGATCAACGAACAGCTTTCCTCGCTAGAGACGCTGTTCAACAAGAAGCTGCTGGCCGGAACCAAGGCCGGCGCGCTGATCGTCAGCGACAAGTCCAAGCTGGCCGGCCTGAGCGCGGGCGCCATCGCCGCGGCCGCACAGGCCGCCGAGGCGCGCGGCCTCAAGGGCAAATGGGTGATCCCGCTGCAGAACACCACGCAGCAGCCGGCGCTGGCCTCGCTCAAGGATCGCGCGGTACGCCAGGAACTGTTCGAGGACTCGTGGAACCGCACCGAGAAGGGCGACGCCAACGACGTCCGCGACACCATCGCCACGCTCGCCCAGCTGCGTGCCGAAAAGGCCAAGTTGCTGGGCTATCCCAACTATGCGGCTTACGTCCTCGAAGACCAGATGGCCAAGACGCCGCAAGCCGTGCTGGGCTTCATGGACAAGCTGGTGCCGGCAACGGTTGCCAAGGCCGGCGACGAAGCCAAGGCGCTGCAGGCCCTGATCGACAAGGACGGCCAGCATTTCAAGCTCGAACCGTGGGACTGGGAGTATTACTCCGAGAAGCTGCGCAAGGCGAAATACGACCTCGACGAAAACGAGATCAAACCCTATTTCGAGCTGCACAACGTGCTGACGAACGGCGTGTTCTATGCCGCGCACGAGCTTTACGGCATCACCTTCAAGGAGCGCAAAGACCTGCCGGTCTATCAGCCGGACATGATGGTGTATGAGGTGTTCGACAAGGACGG
>JAKAIH010000489.1 GCA_021825225.1 Pseudomonadota bacterium | reverse complement strand
CGACCTTGTCCACTTCGACTTCGACCACGTCGCCCGGCTTCATCCAAACCGGCGGATCGCGCCGCGCGCCCACGCCGCCGGGCGTGCCGCTGACGATTACGTCTCCCGGCGCGAGCGGCATCCAGGTCGACAGATGGGATATCAAGCGCGGGATCGAGTGGATCAGGAATTCGGTCGTGCTGCGCTGCATCTCGACGCCGTTCAGCCGCGTCGCCAGGGTAAGTACGCTGTCCGGCGGAATTTCGTCGGCGGTCACCATCCACGGACCGAAGGCGCCGGCACACGTCGAGCGCAAGGACTTCGCCCTGCCCGCCGCTCGCGCACACCTCGTCAAGCACGCTCTTGAGCTTGTCCGCGCGCCGGCCGATCAGAACCAGCTTTGCGCCTCCGGCGGCGAACATGCACGCCACCGCGCGCCCGATGCCGGAGCCGGCCCCGGTAATCCACACCACCTTGTCCGCAAATACCGCCATGGCAGCGTCACTTGCCCAGGAGCTTGCGCGCGATCAGCACGCGCTGGATTTCGCTGGTGCCGCCGCCGATCTGCGCATGGCGCACATAGCGGTAAAACAGCGTCAGCGGCAGCTCCAGCGACTCGCCCATGGCGCCATGGATCTGGATCGCGGAATCCAGACAGCGGGTGCCCCACTCGGTGGAAGTGAGCTTGACCAGTGCCGCCTCGGCGCGTATATCCTCGCCGGTATCGGCGCGCGCCGCCATTTCGTAAGTCATCGAGCGCAGCGCCATGATGTCGATGTACATGTCCACCAGGCGCCACTGAATCGCCTGGCGCTCGGAAATCGGCTTGCCGAAGGTCACACGCTGCTTGGCCCAGTCGACGGACATGTCGAGCGCGCGCTGCATCTTGCCCAGGCAATACGGGCCGCGCAGCAGCCGGTCGTGGATCGTGAGCCACTTTTGCCCGAAGCTGAAGCCCTTGCCGACTTCGCCGATGACATTCTCCTCGGGCACCCGGCAATTCTCGAAGCGGACGATGTATTGCGAGGACTTGGCGCCGAGCCAGGTCCTGAGGCCGGGCTCTTCCACTTGCACACCGGGTGCGTGGCGGTCGACCAGGAACATGGTGATGCCGCCGCGCTGGCGCTTTTCCGCATCGGTGACGGCCTGCACCATCATGATGTCGGATTCCGCCGCCATCGAGATCCACATCTTGGTCCCGTTCAGCACCCAGTGCTTGCCGTCTTTCACCGCGCGTGTCTGCATCATGCCGCCGGGGTCGGAGCCCGCATTGGCCTCGGTCTGTGCGAAACAGGTGGTCTTTTCGCCTTCGATCACCGGCTTGAGGAAGCGCTCGATCTGCGCTCCCTTGCACTCGTACAGGATGTTGGGAACATTCGCGAACGGAAACGGCACCGGCGTATACATGAACTGCTCAAGCACCACGACCTGCGCCAGCATCGACAGTCCCGAGCCGCCGAACTTCTCCGGCACCATCATGTACCACAGGCCGGTGTCGCGCGAAATCTTGATCAACCGGTCGACCACGTCCTTCTTGAATACCGCCTTGAGATTGATCGTTTCCTTGACCCCGTAGGCGTGTCCCGAATGGGCCAGATATTCCTGCTCCAGCGGCAGCAGTTCCTCCCGCACCAGGCGCTTGGCCAGCTCCTGATATTCGAGGATCTCAGGCGGAAGCTTGTAGGCGCTTGAGTCAGCAGAGGTCGATTCCAATTTGCGCTCCTGTTTGGGTGGTTAGAGTGTCCGGCTCAGACGTTTCCGAGCCCGGGGAGATTGCGTGCTTGCGTCAAGTCCTCCAGCGACATCAGCGCGTCGAACAGCTCGCGCGCCTTGACCTTCGCCGTGCCGGCCTGCACGCAGCTTTCGAATTTGGCCCACAGTTCCTCGCGCCCAAGCGGCAGGTCCGGACTGCCCCGGACCTGTTTCACCTGCACGCGGCCCAGGATCTTGCCGCCCTCGCCTTCGAGCGTCACCTCGTCGTAAACCGCGTGTCCGGGCACCGCGGGGTCCTCGCGCTCGTCCACCTTCACGACCACCCGCCGCATCAGATCCTGCACCTCGGGTTGGCGCACGAATCCGTCGGTCAGCTCGGGAAGTCCCGCGCGCCCGGCAATCAGGGCGGAAGCCATGGCGAACTCCATGCTGAATTTCGCCTCGAGGCCGGTCTGCGGCGCATGGTTGCGCAGTATGGTCGCGTAGCGCGGGCTGGTGGAAACGGTGACGCGGCACACCTTGGCCGCATCCAGCTGGCCGGCCCGCAGCAGGTCGAGCATGCCGTCCAGTGCGCGGTGCGTGCAAAAGCACAAGGGGTACTTCTTTACGCTCAAACCGTCCCGCGCCAGCTTCCACACGCTGCCGGCCTCGATCGCCGACTCGCGATCGGCCTTGCCCGCCGGAGACACCGCGGAAAGGAAGCCCTGCGGATGCTCGAGTGCATCGAGCGAAGCGGTGAAGCCCTTCTCCGCCAGTCGCGCCGACACGACACCGGCATGCGCCGACCTTCCCGCATGAAACGGCTTGGTCATGGTGCCGAAGTTCGACATCAGACCGGCGCTTTGCGAGGCGGCGAGCGCAATCGCGTGTGCGGCCTGCGTCGCATCCAGGCGCCGCAGCGAGGCGCAGGCCGCCGCGGCGCCGATGGCGCCGAATATGCCGGTGGGGTGCCAGCCCTTGTTGTGGTGCTGATCGGGCTCGCGCCGCACCAGCTCGGCCCAGGTTTCGTAGCCTGCCGCATAGGCGACAATCATCGCCTCGCCCGAGGCGCCGATCGCTTCGGCTTCGGCAAGTATCGCCGGCACCAGCACGGTACTGGGGTGGCCGCGCTGCCCGACATCGTCGAAATCGAGCGCGTGCGCAGCGGTGCCGTTGATCCACGCCGCTTCCGGCGCCGAGGCGCGCCCCGCACCGAACAGCAATGTGGCTTCCCCGCCGGCCGGCGCGAGCTAGCACCAGTTGCGGCGCC
>JAKAIH010000016.1 GCA_021825225.1 Pseudomonadota bacterium | reverse complement strand
CTGAATCCCCGCCTCTGTAGGCATCGCCCTACACCGCTTCCGAAAAGTCCGACGCCCAGTTTCAGCCCGCGCCTATGGCGAGCGCCGGGGTCCCTGTTTCATACTCGGCGCAACAACAGGCAGATCTGGCGGCAGCTATGGAATGGGTTCAGCAGGACGCAACACTCCAGGTATTCCTGGTCGAGGATTCGCCGGCGATCCGCGCACGCCTGGCAGCGACCATCAGGGGGGTCGAGGGCGCCGAACTGGTGGGCGAAGCGGGCACGGTAGGCAAGGCGATCGAGGGCATCCGCTCGACGCATCCGCGCGCGGTCATCCTCGACCTGCAGCTGGAGGACGGAAGCGGCCTCGAAGTGCTCAAGGCGGTGTATCCGTCCGCGCCCGCACTGCACGTCGCAGTGCTCACCAATTATGCGACCGATCAGCACCGCCGCGCCTGCATGGATGCCGGCGCCGAATTTTTTCTCGACAAGTCCTCGGATTTTCCGCGCATCCGGGAAATTGTCCAGATGTGGACCGCGCGTACGGACAGCGCCGCACTAGGCCATTGAACGGATGCAACTCGCACTCAAAACCATGGAGCAAAACATGACCGCCGCATTGTCTTACTATGACGCACTCGATTTCGGCAGCATGGACCAGGGGACGGCGAGCACGCAGGAACACGAGGGCGCCAACCTCTCCGTGCGCGACCTGACGCGCCTGCTGCATATCGACTATCCGGTCGAAGCCTGGCTCGCGCGCACCGCGTTCGCGCTGCGCCGGGTGCGCGAGGGCGAGGCGCTGGTGCACGCCGGCGACAAATTCCATTCCCTCTACGTGGTGCGCTCCGGCTGTTTCAAGACCGTCTACACCGATTTTTCCGGCAGCGAACAGGTGCTGGGATTCCCGATGTGCGGCGATCTGATGGGCGCCGACGGCATCGACTGCGGCCACTACAGCTCCACCGCAGTCTCCCTGGACACCAGCGAAGTGGTGATCGTGCCGCTCGCGAGCCTGGCGCGGCTGGTATACGAGTGCCCCAGCCTCGAAGCCCTGCTCTATCGCGTCCTCAGCCGCGAACTGGTGCGCGTGCAGAACATGGCCTGGACCCTGGGCACGCTGGGCGCGGAAGGCCGCGTGGCGGCATTTCTGCTCAACCTGTCGGCGCGCCTGGGCGCATTGGGGTATTCGCGCAGCTCGTTCAACCTGCGCATGACGCGGCAGGAGATCGGCAGCTACCTCGGCCTGAAGCTGGAGACGGTGAGCCGCGCGCTTTCTGCGCTGAATGGCGCCGGCTGCATCCAGGTGCACCAAAGAAGCATAGACATCGTCGACGCCGATGCACTGCGCGGCGTGATCGACCCGGCCGCGGCCGTTCCCGCCAGCATTGCGCCGCATCCCGCACCGACCGCGGCGCGCAGCGGCGACAGGGCCGCCAGAAATGCCCGGTCGCGCTTCGCTTCCGGGTCCGCCTGGCGGCAGTTCGCTGCGGCCTAGATCGCCATCGGCGCCGGGCGCAGTGCCGCTGCGCGACCACAACCGGTACCGTTACGGCGCCTTTGCGCTTTGCCAATAATAGAGGGGTCCGCCATGTTCAAGCACATCCTGGTTCCGACCGATGGTTCGACCTTGTCGCTGCGCGCCGCGAAGAACGCCGTGCGCTTCGCCAAAGTCCACGGCGCGCGCATTACGGCGTTCTATGCGGCGCCGGAATATCATCCCAATATCGCCGGCGACTATCTGCCGGCGAATTTCGTCCCGCTCGCCGTGTTCCAGAAGCAGATCAAGAAGACCGCAGAAAAATACCTGGAGCAGATCAAGAAATTGGCGACCGTGGGAGGCGTTGCCTGCTCCGGCATGTACGCCAGCGCCGATTCGCCCTATCAGGCGATCATCAAGGCGGCGAAGGAGCGCAAGTGCGACCTCATCTTCATGGCCTCGCACGGCCGCAGCGGCATTGCCGGGCTGTTGATCGGCAGCGAAACCAGCAAGGTGCTCACCCACTGCAAGCTGCCGGTGCTGGTCTATCGCTAGGCCGGGCGCGCCTTCGGGAAGATGGTGCCGGGTAAAGGATTCGAACCCTCGACCGTCGCATTACAAATGCGCTGCTCTACCAACTGAGCTAACCCGGCGTGCGCCGCATATTATACGCGGGAGCCCGGGATGCATCCCCGTGTGCTCCGCGGCGGGCGTTCCGGCAATGGTGAAACGGCCGCTTACTTGACGCGTCGCAGCGAAGGCTTGCCCGAAGGCCGCGGCGGCTCGGGCCGAGTTTCGTCGCCCGCCCCGGCCTCGGCCGGCTCTGCGGGAACGGCCGTATCCGCCGTCGTGACTTCGAACGACAGGCCCTGGCCGTTCTCGCGCGCATAGATCGCGGACACCGCGCCGATCGGAATCGAGATGTCGCGCCCGGCACCGTTGAAGCGGGCGCAGAACTCGATCAGGTCGTTGCCCATCTTGAAACGCTCGACGGCGATCGGGCCGACGTTGAGCACGATCTGCCCGTCCTTCACGTACTCCATGGGCACGCGCGTCTGCGCGTCCACCGTCACCGTGAGATACGGCGTGTAACCGCTGTCCACGCACCAATCGTAGATGGCGCGCATCAGGTAAGGTTTGGTGGAGACATCTGCCATAGGTGAACCGGTCGCTCCGGGGCCCGCTTGCCGCGGGCCAATTCTTTCGCGGGGAGAGTCTGCTGTCGAATCGAAAGCAGGTCCCTCGTCGCTCGCGCTTCTTGGGATGACCGCTACGCGGTCACTTGCGCATCACCTTTTCCGACGGCGTCAGCGCCTCGATGAAAGCCGGGCGCGAGAACAGACGTTCGGCGTACTTCATCAGCGGCGCCGCCGGCTTGCCGAGCGTGACGCCATAGTGGTTCAGGCGCCACAGCAGCGGCGCGATCGCCACGTCGAGCATGGAGAATTCGTCGCCCAGCATGTACTTCTGCTTGACGAAAATCGGCGCCAGCTCGGTCAGCCGGTCGGCCACATGCGCACGCGCCTTCTCCTGCTGTTTGGCCGTTCCGTCCTCGAGGATATCGATGCGGCTGAACAGCTCGACCTCGAAATTGAACAGCAGCAGGCGCGCGCGGGCGCGCATCACCGGGTCGGGCGGCATCAGCTGCGGATGCGGAAAACGCTCGTCGATGTATTCGTTGATGATGTTCGACTCGTACAGGACCAGATCGCGCTCGACCAGCACCGGCAGGCGATTGTAGGGGTTCATCACCGCGATGTCTTCGGGCTTGTTGAACAGATCGACGTCGATGATCTGAAAGTCCATGCCCTTTTCGTAGAGGACGATACGGCAGCGCTGCGAAAAAGGACAGGTAGTGCCGGAATAAAGGTTCATCATAATTGCGAAAGCCTTAAAAAATTAGGCGGGCGGCGCCCGCCTCCGAGTCCGCTTGCCGGTGTCTTGCCACCAGCTTCCGGATCAGTGCACGTCCTTCCAGAATTCCCGCTTCAACAGGTAAACCAGGGGCAACAGGGCGAGCAGGTACAACAGCACGAATATGCCGATCTGCTTGCGCGTGGTTGCCGCCGGCTCGCCCATATAGACGAGGAAGTTGACCAGGTCTGCGATGGTCTCGTCGTATTGCACCGTGCTGAGGCTGCCTGGTTTCACCATTTCGTACTTGACCACGGTGGCGGCGCCGCCGTGGCCTTCCTTGCCTTCGCTGCCCTTGGCTTTTTCCTCGACGCGCACGCGCTCACCCTGCAGCTGCCACAGCGGGTTCGGCATGCCGACATTCTCGAACACGGCGTTGTTCCAGCCGGTAGGCCGCGCCGGGTCGCGGTAGAAACTGCGCAGATAGCTGTAGAGCCAATCCGCGCCGCGCGCACGCGCGATCACGGAAAGATCGGGCGGAGCGGCGCCGAACCACTTGCGCGCGTCTTTCTTGGTCATGGCGACGTCCATCAGATCGCCGATCTTGGCGCCGGTGAAAATCAGATTGTCCGAGATCTGCGACTCGTTCAGGCCCAGCTCCTCCAGCCGGTTCCAGCGCATGAGCGAAGCGCTGTGGCAGTTGAGACAGTAGTTGGCGAAGGTGCGCGCGCCGCGCTGCAGGCTGAGCACGTCGGTCGGCTTGATCGGGGCGGTGTCCAGCCGCACCCCGCCCTCGGAAGCCATGGCTGCGAGCGGCGCAATGAAAGTCGCCGCCGGTATCAACAGGATAGCAATGAGCTTCTTCATTAGTGGGTCACCCTTTCCGGTTCGGGTTTGGTCTTGTCCACCTTGGTGTACCAGGGCATCAGGATGAAGAACAGGAAGTAGATCACCGAGCAGACGCGCGCCACCACCGTCGCGCGATCGACGTTGCCCAGCCAGGAACCGAACTGCCCCCACACGGTGGTCGGTTCGGTGCCGAGGTAGCCGAGCACGAGGAACACGACCACGAACGCGGTCAGCGCCGCCTTGAAGTAGGTGCCGCGATAGCGGATCGACTTGACCGCACCGCGGTCCAGCCAGGGCAGGGCGAACAGGATCATCACCGACACCCCCATCGCCACCACACCCGGGAACTGCGAATTGAACAGCGGCGGCACCGAGCGCAGAATCGAGTAATACGGCGTGAAATACCAGACCGGCGCGATATGCGGCGGCGTCTGCAGCGGATTGGCGGGGATGAAATTATTGGCTTCGAGGAAGTAACCGCCCATCTCCGGCGCGAAGAACACGACGATCGCGAACACGATCAGGAATACAACCACCCCGAAAATGTCTTTTACGGTGTAGTAGGGATGAAACGGAATGCCGTCGAGCGGCACGCCCTTGGCATCCTTGTGTTTCTTGATCTCGATGCCGTCCGGGTTGTTCGAGCCGACCTCGTGCAATGCCAGCAGGTGCGCCACCACCAGGCCCAGCAGGATCAGCGGGATCGCGATCACGTGCAGCGCGAAAAAGCGGTTGAGCGTCGCGTCGGAAATGACGTAATCGCCGCGAATCCACAGGGAAATATCCGGCCCGACGAAAGGGATGGCGGAGAACAGGTTGATGATCACCTGCGCGCCCCAGTAGGACATCTGGCCCCAGGGCAGCAGATAGCCGAAGAAGGCCTCGCCCATCAGGCACAGATAGATCAGTACGCCGAAAATCCACAGCAGCTCGCGCGGCTTGCGGTGGGAGCCGTACAGCAGCGAGCGGAACATGTGCAGATAGACGCAGATGAAGAAGGCCGATGCGCCGGTCGAGTGCATGTAGCGGATGATCCAGCCGCCCGGCACCTCGCGCATGATGTATTCCACCGAGGCGAACGCGAGGTTCGCGTCCGGCTTGTAGTTCATGGTGAGGAAAATGCCGGTCACGATCTGCAGCGCCAGCACCAGCATGGCGAGCGAGCCGAAGTAGTACCAGAAGTTGAAATTTTTCGGCGCGTAATACTCCGCCAGATGCGCCTTCCATGTCGATATCAGCGGGAAGCGCGCATCGACCCAGGTGAGCGCACTGTCGAGCGCGACCGAACCGGTTCCTCTAACGGGGGTTTTTTCTGCGGCAGCCATGCGTCATGCCCCTTTCGTGTCGTCGCCGATGAGAATGCGCGTATCGGACAGATACGTGTATTTCGGCACTTCGAGATTGACCGGTGCCGGCGAGCCCTTGAACACGCGCCCGGCGAGATCGAATTTGGAACCGTGGCAGGGGCAGAGAAAACCGCCAGTCCAGTCGGCGCCCATTTCCGCCTTGTCCTCGGCCGACTTCTCCTGCGGCGAGCAGCCGAGGTGAGTGCAAACGCCCACCAGCACCAGCACCTCCGGCTTGATCGAGCGGTATTCGTTCTTCGCGTACTCGGGCTGCATCGGCACGTCGGACTTCGGATCGGAAACCTTGGCGTCGACCTTCGTCAGGCCGTCGAGCATCTCTTTGGTGCGGCGGACGATCCATACCGGCTTGGAGCGCCATTCCACCGTCATCATCTGGCCCGGCTCGAGCGTGCTGATGTCAGCCACCACCGGCGCGCCGCCGGCCTTGGCGCGTTCCGAAGGCAGCCAGCTCGCGGCAAACGGAACGGCGGCGGCCACACCGGCGACGCCGCCCGCCGCGCTGCAGGCAATCACCAGATTGCGCCGGCTCTTGTTTATTTGCTTGTCGTCGCTCATTGAAGATTCCTCGATCTACAAGATTCTGCTGAGTGCAAAAGCAGCCGATTATACCTGAAACTTTCGGCCGCATTAAAGTTTTATACGCTAACACACTGAAATACATAAACAAAGTCGGGCTTACCCTAAGACCCGCCGCGTCGCTCATTTCGCCGCAAGTCGACCCAGGGAGGCACGAAGCGACGCGCCCGAAAGTCTCGATCCCGCTTGCGGGGAAAATCTTCCCGGGAAATATCCCCGCGTCTTGTTAAGGACGCCGAACCGGCCCCGATCGCGGATTCACACCGGATTGGGAATATCGATGAACCGGTGTACGAGGCCGAAGTGCGCCGCCAGATGTTCGCCCAAAGCCTGTACGCCGTATTTTTCCGTGGCATGATGGCCCGCGGCGATGAAGGCCACGCCCGACTCGCGCGCGAGGTGCACCTGCTGTTCGGAAATTTCCCCGCTGAGATAGACATCAGGAGCGAGCTTGATCGCTTCCTCGAACAAGCCCTGCGCCGCTCCGGTGCACCAGGCGATGCTGCGCACCTCCCTCGCCGCATCCCCGATCACCAGCGGCTCACGGCCCAATCGCTGCCCGACCTGCAGGGCGAAGGCATCCAGGCGCATCGGCGCGTCCAGCTTGCCGCAACATCCTATCTCCTGGTCGGCGAAGCGCGTGCTTGCGGCCAGGCCCAGCCTTCGGCCGAGCTGGGCGTTGTTACCGAATTCGGCATGGGCGTCCAGCGGCAAGTGATAGGCGAACAGGTTGATCCCGTGCGCGAGCAGCGGCGCGATGCGCGCGCGGCGCATGCCGGTAAGGCAGGGGTCCTCGCCTTTCCAGAAATAGCCGTGATGCACCAGGATCGCGTCCGCCTTGTCTGCAAGCGCGGCCTGGATCAAATCCAGACTCGCCGTCACCCCGCTTACGACGCGCCGGATTTCAGCGCGCCCTTCCACCTGCAGCCCATTTGGGCAATAATCGCGGAATCGGGAGACCTCCAACAGGCCGTCCAAGTAACGGTTTAGTTCCTCGCGCTGCATTGCGGCACCTATCGCATAAGCCAGCGGGAATTGTACCCGCACGCACGCCGGCGCAGCATTCCCCCAGGGTCAGGGGGCTGTCTCAGCACGACTGAAACGGCCGCCGACCCGGGGAAATCTGAAGGGCGTATTCCCTTCGCTTCAAAACGAACGCAAGGACACGCACGCGATGTACCGACTCTGGCTGACTTTCGCGCAGACAGCCACCATCTGCCTCGCCATCCTGTTTGTCGTCGCCACGCTCAAGCCGGAATGGCTGCCGGGCAGGCCTGCGGTCCCGGTCGAAGTGAGCCAGGCGCCGTCGACCGCGGTTACTGACGCGCGCAATAAGGCCGTTTCCTACAGCGACGCCGTGCGCAAGGCGGCTCCGGCCGTGGTGAGCATTTTCACCAGCAAGGAAGTGAAGCGGCCGCGCAACCCGTTCATGAACGATCCCCTGTTCCGCCACTTCTTCGGCGATCGCTTCGAGGACGAGGCGCAGCGCGCCTTCAGCCTGGGCTCGGGCGTCATCATCAGCCCGCGCGGCTACGTTCTGACCAATCAGCACGTGGTCGAAGCTGCAGACGAAATCGAGGTGGCGCTCTCCGACGGCAAGAAACTTGCCGCCAAGGTGGTCGGCAACGACCCCGAAACCGATCTCGCCGTATTGCATGTCGATGCGCAGAACCTGCCGGCCATCACCCTGGGCCAGGCGGAGAACCTGCGGGTCGGCGACGTGGTCCTCGCCATCGGCAACCCGCTGGGCGTGGGCCAGACTGTGACCATGGGCATCGTCTCGGCGCTGCATCGAACCGGCCTGCGTATCAACACCTTCGAGAATTTCATCCAGACCGACGCGGCGATCAACCAGGGAAACTCCGGCGGCGCCCTCATCGACGCCTCGGGCGCCCTGGTCGGCATCAACACTGCGATCCTGTCGCAATCCGGCGGCTCGATCGGCATCGGCTTCGCCATTCCGGTTTCCACCGCCAAACAGGTGATGGAGCAGCTGATCGCGACCGGCGCCGTGACGCGCGGCTGGGTCGGCGTGGAACTGCAGGAAATCACGCCGGAACTGGCCGAATCGTTCAAGCTCGGCAGCACCGCCGGCGTGCTCGTCGCCGGGGTGCAGCGCGGCAGCCCCGCCGACCGCGCCGGTGTCAAGCCCGGGGACGTCGTACTGGCGGTGGACGGCAAGCCGGTGCGCGATCCGGATTCCATGCGCAATCTGATCGTGGCCCTGGCGCCGGGCAAACAGATCCGGCTCAAGCTCAAACGCGATCAGGGCGAACTGGAACTTCCGGTAACAGTGGGCAAACGGCCCCGGGTGCAGAGCCCGCTCGAATAGGCGGACCTACGCCGGACGGCCGAGCGTTCAGGCGCCGAGAAACTTCTCCACCAGGTCGATCTGCTGCGGAACGTTGAGCGCGGGCGCGTGGCCGCAGCCGGCGATTTCCACCACGCGCGCGCGCGGGCCGCGTTCGCGCATCGCCTGCGCCGTTTCAGCCAGCAGCAAATCAGAATCCGCGCCGCGCAGGCACAGCAGCGGGATGTCGAGCGCGTCGTACTCCTCCCACAGATCGTAGTCGTGCGGGAAATTGACGAATTGGCGCACCATGTTCGGGTCGTAATGCGGCGTGACGCGGCCGTCCGGCAGGCGCCGCACCGAGGTCTCGGTGAGCTTCGTCCACTCGCGCCCGGTGAGCATGCCGTAAGGCGCATACACCTTGCGGAAATAGGCCTCCAGTTCGCTCACCCGGGCAAACGATGCCGGATTGCCGGCATAGGTCCTGATGCGCTCGATCGCGGCCTGCGCGAGCTGCGGACCGTTGTCGTTCAGCACCAATTTGTCGATGCGTCCGGCAAGCGCGCCGCCCCTGCGGCTCGCAAGCTTGATGCCGATTGCCCCGCCCATGGAGGTGCCGACCCAATGCATGCGCGCGATGCCGAGCGCGTCGCAGAACGCCGCCGCCAGGCGGGCGTAAAACGCGAGGCAATACTCCGCGTCGGGCTGCGGGCTCCACTGCGACAGGCCGCGTCCGATGGTGTCCGGGCAGATGACGCGATAGCGCTGCGCGAGCGCTGCGGCGAGATCGTCGAAATCGCGCCCGGTGCGCGCGAGGCCGTGCCACATGACGATGGTCGCGGCATTGCCGCTGCCCCATTCGGTGTAATGCAGCTCACGCTCGAGCACGGTGACGTAATGCGAGCTCATGTCCATCATTTCGACCTCAGCTTGCCGACAATGCCGGCGGGGAAGCGGTATACGCTGAGAATGAACAGTATCCCCAGCCATAACAGCCAGCGATCCGGATGCAACAGCGCGGGCACGAACGGGATGCCGGCGGCCGCATCGCTCGCGAGCTTCATCAGATCCTGCAGGTAGTTCTGCGCGATCACGAACAGCGTCGCGCCGACCACCGCCCCGTACATGGTTCCCATGCCGCCGATCACCACCATCAGCAGGACGTCCATCATGATGTCCAGCGACAGCGTGGTGTCGGGGCCGGCATAGCGCAGCCAGATCGCGTACAGGATGCCGGCGGCGCTGGCCGCAAGCGCCGCCACGCAATTGGCGGCGCTGCGGTAGAACACGCTGCGATAGCCGATCGCCTCGGCGCGGAAATCGTTCTCGCGGATCGCCTGCAGCACCCGGCCGAAGGGCGAATTCACCACGCGCAGCAAGGCAAGGAACAGCGCCGCGGCGGCGAAAAACACGAGGTAGTAGGAAACGATCTTGCCGTTGATTTCGACCCCGGCAAGCGGCGCCTGCAGCAGCTTCGTCCCGGGGAGCAGCAGTTCGGGCAGCTTGTAAGTGAGCCCGTCCTCGCCGCCGGTGAAGCCGGAGAGCTGCGAGGCGAGGATCGCGAAGAAGCTCGCGACCGCGAGTGTGATCATGGCGAAAAATATGGTTTTCACGCGCAGCGACAGCACGCCGATCAACAGCGCCAGCAGCGCCGAGCAGGCGAGCGCGGCGAGGCTGCCGAGCACAAGACTGCCCCAGCTCGGACCCAGCCTGGAAACCGCGATGGCAACGCCGTAGGCGCCGATGCCGAAGAACATGGTGTGCGCGAACGAGACGATGCCGGTGTAGCCGAGCAGCAGGTCGTAGCTCGCCACCAGCAATATGAACACGCATACCTTGGCCGCCACGTCGAGCGAACGCGTCCCCGGGAACACGAAGGGGGCGAGCGCCAGGCCGGCGAGGATCGCGAGCAGCAGCACGCTAAGCGCGCGGCTGCGCGGATAATCGCCGGAAAGAAGCGTGCGGATCACGTCTATCTCTTCGCCACCGGATACAGGCCCTGCGGCCGCCACAGCAGGATCAGCACCATCAGACCGATGCTGGACCAAAGGGGGCACACCCCCTTTTGATCCCCCATATTGGTGAGATGCATGATTGACACTATCTCTTCGCCACCGGATACAGGCCTTGCGGCCGCCACAGCAGGATCAGCACCATCAGCAGGATGTTGGAGCCGAGCGCGATCTTGGGCGCGAGGAAGCCGACGTAATTCGCCATCAGGCCCACCAGCAGGGAACCGATGAAGCAGCCGCCGACCGAGCCCAGGCCGCCGATGATGATGACGATGAATATCAGGATCATCACCTGCATGCCCATGGCCGAGCTGACCGTCTCCTGGTACAGCGCCCACATCACCCCGCCCAGGCCGGCCAGCGCTGACCCGGCGACGAACACTCCGATGAATATCCGGCGTATGCGGTAACCGAGCGCTTCCACCATCTCGCTGTCCTCCACGCCGGCGCGGATCAGGAGGCCGATGCGCGTGCGGTTGAGCACGCCGAACATGGCCGCGAATACGGCGAGCCCGACGATTACCGCAAGCACGCGATATTTCTCGATGGCGATGTCGCCGAAAATGAAACTGCCGCGCAGCGCCGCCGGCTTGGGCAGACCGATGATGTCCGGACCCCAGATCACGTGGATCGATTGCTCGGCCACGATCAGGCCGCCCATGGTGATCAGGATCTGCTTCAGGTGCTGGCCGTACACCGGTTTGATGATTACGCGCTCGAAAGCAAGGCCCAGGACTCCGGCTACCACCATCGCGGCGAGGATCGCCGACAGCAGTGCCGCGAGATTCAGCCACAGCTTGTCCGCTTCGGTCCAGGCGGCCAGCGGCAGCAGCACGCTGGTGGCGACGAAAGCTCCGATGGTGATGAACGCGCCATGGGCGAAATTCATCACGTCCATCAGACCGAACACCAGCGTCAGCCCAGAAGCCATGATGAAAATCATCATTCCCATGGCGAGGCCGGCGATGGTGAGCGTGACCCAGGTCGGCAGGCTCGGGATCAGCGGCAGCGCCGCGACGGCGATCAGCGGGATCAGCACCAGCGGAATCTTGTCCAGACTCGCGCGCGGCAGCGCGTCTTTGGCCTGGCTCATTGGTGCGCATCCAGGGAAAGCCCGAGGAGCTTGTGCTGCAGCGCCTCGTCTTCGGCCAGCTCGCGCATGCCGCCGCTGTGCACAATGCGGCCCGAATCCATGACCGCGACCGTGTCGCCGAGCGCGCGCGCGAAATGGAAATTCTGCTCCACCAGCAAAATGGTGGTGTCGGTGCGCTTCAATTCGCGAAACGCCTCCACCATGTGGGCGATAATCGCGGGCGCCAGGCCTTTGGTCGGCTCGTCGACCAGCAGCAGTTTTCTCGGCTCGATCATGGCGCGCGCAATCGCGAGCATCTGCTTTTGCCCGCCGGAGAGAAAACCCGCCGGCAGCTGCCAGAATTTTTTCAGCGCCGGGAACAGGCCGAACATCCAGTCGAGGCGGCGCTCGTCGAGCGGACCCGCTCGCGCTGCCAGCATCAGGTTCTCGCGCACCGTGAGTCCGGCGAAGATGCCCATGGACTCGGGCACGTAGCCGATGCCGAGCTGCGCCACCGCCGGCGTCGAACGCCCCGCGATGTCGGCACCGTCGAATTCGATGCGCCCGGCCGATGCCCTCCACAGGCCCATGATGGTGCGCAGGCAGGTGGTCTTGCCGGCGCCGTTGCGGCCCAGCAGCATGGTGAGCCCGCCCTGCGGCACGACGAAATCCACGCCTTGCAGAATGTGGTAGTGGCCGATGCGCGTATTGACGCCGCTGAGCGCGAGAAGATTATTCATGCCCCACCAGTCCGAGGTAGGCCTGCTGCACGATGGGTGAGGCGATCACCTGCGCCGGCTCGCCGTCGGCGACCAGTTCGCCCTGGTGCAGCACGATGATGCGGTCGGCGAGCGACCTGACCACGTCCATCTTGTGCTCGACCAGCAGGATGGTTTTGTCGCCCTGGTTCTTGATCTCGTGAATCAGCTCCAGGATCACCGGCACCTCGTCCACGCTCATGCCCGCAGTGGGTTCATCGAACATGAACAGATCGGGATCGAGCGCGAGCAGAATCGCCACCTCGAGCTTCCTCTGGTCGCCGTGCGCGAGCGCGGCGGCGGGGGCGTCGCGCCGGTCGGCGAGCTTGACGCGGTAAAGATAATGCTCGGCGCGCTCGATCAGTTCCACATGGCTCGCCCACACCGAGAACAGATTCATGCCCATGCCGGCGTGCGACTGCACCGCGAGGCGCACGTTTTCGAGCACGGAGAGTTGCGGAAACAGATTGGTGAGCTGGAATGCCCGCCCCATGCCGCGCCGGGTGCGCTGCGGCGCCGCGAGCGCCGTGATGTCCTCGCCGTAGAGCGTGACGCGCCCTGCGCTCGGCCGCAGCTGGCCCGAAATCAGATTGAAGTAGGTGGTCTTGCCGGCGCCGTTCGGACCGACGATGGCGGTCAGCGTGCCCGGATGAAACGCGCACGACACTTGGTTCACGGCCACATGGCCGCCGAAGCGGATGCTGAGGCCGTGCGTCTGGAGGACCGGGTGTTCCGCGGAGCGCGGTTCGGACATGAATGAATTTCTATGGCGGCAATTATCCGCGGGATGAACGGCGCTCGCGTCCGTTCGATCCCGCGGAGTTGAACCGGCGCGGCAGCGACCGGCTTTAACGCTTGTTCTGGATCGGGATCGACATCTCGGAGGCCGGAATCTCGCGCACCAGTTCCAGCAGATCCCATTCGTTCTTCTGCGCCTTCTTGATGCGGAAGTGATACATGTTCTGCATCGCCTGATGGTCCTCCTTGCGGAAGGTCATCCTGCCCTTTGGCGTGTCGAAGGACATGCCCTCCATCGCGGCGATCAGCTTTTCGGTGTCGGTGCCGCCCGCCTTCTTGATCCCCTCGACCACCGCCATTGCCGCCGCGAATCCGCCCGCGGTGAAGAAGTCCGGCGGCTGGCCATAGCGCTTCTCGTGCTCCTTCACCAGCCAGTCGTTCATCTTGTTCTTGGGGAAGCCGTAGTAGTAGTAGATCGCGCCTTCCACG
>JAKAIH010000488.1 GCA_021825225.1 Pseudomonadota bacterium | reverse complement strand
GCAGGCGATACCAACCCGTTCCTGCACATGAGCATGCACTTGGCAATCGAGGAACAGTTGTCCATCGACCAGCCGCCGGGCATACAGCGCGAACTGGCGCGCATCGCGGCCAAGTCCGGCGACAGGCATGCAGCCTGCCACGAAATCATGCAATGCCTTGCGGAAACCGTATGGCGCGCGCAGCGCGACGGGACTGCGCCGGACGCGCTGGCTTACCTGGAATGCCTGAAGCGGCGTTAAAGCCGCCGCATGCTACCGAACCAGCCGCTGCAGCGGGATGATTTTCAGCTTGCCGGGGAGGCCGCTGATGTACGCCGCCAGATCCTGGATGTCCTGCGCCGAGAGCGCGCCCGCCTGTCCACCCATCACCGGATTCTTGCGCGCACCGGACTTGTAATCGCTTAGAGCGCGCACCAGGTAGTCCTCGTGCTGCCCGGCCAGACGCGGAATATCGGCCGAGATCGGCGTGTTGAAATCGGCGCCATGGCAGGCGGCGCAGACCTTCGACTTTTGCGCGCCTGCGCCGGCATCGCCGCCGGCGTGCGCGAACGGACTGGCAAGCGCGAGCAGAGCGATAAGCAATGTGCCTTTCATGTTCGCTCCCTTATTGGTGCAGGCTGGAATAGTAAGCGGCGAGGTCGGCCATGTCCTGGTCGGACAGTCCTTCCGCAATGGCGCGCATCGAAGGATGGCTGCGCGCCCCGGACTTGTAGGCCTGCAGCGCGTTCACGATGTAGACGGCTTGCTGCCCCTCGATCATCGGCACGTGATAGACGTGCGGATAGGCCGTCTTGTAATCGGGGATGCCATGGCAGCCTTCGCACATGGAGGTCTTGGCCTTGGCCGCCTGCGCGTTGCCCACCGGCGCCTGCGCCAGCGCCGGGAGCGCGAGCAACAGGGCCATAAAGCCCAGAATTGATTTCATCGTGTTCCCTCTGTAAAGGCGGTCCGCCAACCAGTGCTGCGCGGTGACGGCCGCCGATTATTCTAAAAGGCGGTGGATTCTATACGATAGGTCTCGGGCGAGTAAAGAGTGGGGTTTACCGCCACCTCGCCCCCGGGGACGTGCCGCCGCCCCGCCGCCTCCCGTCGTATAATGCGCCTTTCATTTCAGGGTTTTGCCATGCGTTTCCACGGTTCCGCCAACTACATTTCGACCGACGACCTCACGCTCGCCGTCAACGCCGCCGTCACGTTGCAGCGGCCGTTGCTGATCAAGGGCGAACCCGGAACCGGCAAGACCATGCTGGCCGAGGAAGTGGCCAAGGCGCTCGGCCTGCCGATCTACGAGTGGCACATCAAGTCCACCACCAAGGCACAGCAGGGCCTGTACGAATACGACGCGGTGTCGCGGCTGCGCGATTCGCAGCTCGGGGACCCGCGCGTGCACGACATCAACAATTACATCGTCAAAGGCACGCTGTGGCAGGCGTTCACCGCCGATCAGCCGGTGGTGCTGCTGATCGACGAAGTCGACAAGGCCGACATCGAATTCCCCAACGACCTGCTGCGCGAACTCGACCGCATGGAGTTCTACGTGTACGAGACGCGCGAACTGGTCAAGGCCAGGCATCGTCCCATCGTGTTCATCACCTCGAACAACGAAAAGGAACTGCCCGACGCCTTCCTGCGCCGCTGCTTCTTCCACTACATCCGCTTCCCGGACAAGGAGACGATGGAGAAGATCGTCGACGTGCACTTTCCGGGCATCAAGAAGCACCTGCTGCGCGAGGCGCTGGAAGTGTTCTTCGAGGTGCGCGAAGTGCCGGGGCTGAAGAAAAAACCCTCCACCTCCGAACTGCTCGACTGGCTCAAGCTCCTGCTCGCCGACGACATTCCGCCCGAGGCGCTGCGCAGCAAGGACAAGAAGACCATCATCCCGCCGCTGCACGGCGCGCTGCTCAAGAACGAGCAGGACGTGCATCTGTTCGAGCGGCTGATATTCATGTCGCGGCACAACCGCTAGGGGAACACCGCCCGCACAGGCGCCGTCATGCTGATCGATTTCTTCCTCAAGCTCAGGCAGGCCAAGGTCCCGGTCACGACCAAGGAATACCTGATGCTGATCGAGGGCATGCAGAAGGGCGTGGTCGGCTCCTCGATCGACGACTTCTACTATTTCTCCAGGACCTGTCTGGTCAAGGACGAGGCGAATTTCGACAAATTCGACCGCGCTTTCGGCGAGTATTTCAAGGGCGTCGAGGCGATCATGGGCGTGGAAGCCGACATCCCGCTCGAGTGGCTGCGCAAGCAGGCCGAGCTCAACCTGAGCCCGGAGGAAAAAGCCAAGATTGAGGCCATGGGCGGCTGGGAAAAGCTCATGGAAACGCTGAAGAAACGTCTGGAGGAACAGAAAGGCCGGCACCAGGGCGGCAGCAAATGGATCGGCACCGGCGGCACTTCGCCCTACGGCGCCTATGGCTACAACCCAGAAGGCATACGCATCGGCCAGGAAGGCTCGCGCAATCGCTCGGCGGTGAAGGTGTGGGACCAGCGCGAATACCAGAACCTGGACGACCAGGTGGAACTGGGCACGCGCAACATCAAGATCGCGCTGCGGCGCCTGCGCCGCTTCGCCCGCGACGGCGCGCCCGAGGAACTGGACCTCGACAACACCATCGCCTCCACCGCGCGCAAAGCGGGGATGCTCGACATCCTGATGCGGCCGGAGCGCCACAACAAGGTCAAGGTGCTGCTGTTCTTCGACATCGGCGGCTCGATGGACGACCACATCAAGCTGTGCGAGGAGATGTTCTCCGCCGCGAAGACCGAATTCAAGCACATGGAGTATTTCTACTTCCACAACTGCCTGTACGACTACGTGTGGAAGGACAACCGCCGCCGCCACTCCGAGCGCACCCCGACCACGGACATCATGCACAAGTTCGGGCACGACTACAAACTGATATTCGTCGGCGACGCCACCATGAGCCCCTACGAGATCC
>JAKAIH010000487.1 GCA_021825225.1 Pseudomonadota bacterium | reverse complement strand
CACCGCGTTCAGCGACGCGCTGTGGCCGCGGCGGTGGAAGATGGTGCCGGCACGCGCGGCCAGCCAGCCGATCAGCGGCCAGCGCGCGATCTCGGCCTTGGCCACGAAGCAGGCGGCGCGCTGCGTATGCAGCAGCTGGATGTCCATCCAGGAGACGTGGTTGGCCACCAGCAGCGCCGGCCCGGCGACCTGGGCGCCGTCGCTGCGGATGCGCAGGCCGAACGCGCCGCGCAGCAGCGCGTGCGACCAGCCGCGCACGATGCGTTGCGACAGCGGTTCACGCCGCGCGTCGCGGGCAGTGGCCGGCAGCAACGCCACCAGCACGCCCAGCGGCATGGCCAGCAGAATCAACAGCAGCAGGATCGGCACGCGCCACGCATAGCGCAGGCCGCGCAGGCGATCGGCGTTGCTGGGCGCGGTCACGGGCGGCGGAGATCTCATAGCGGTACTTTAATCAGCCATGCTGCGTCGCGGTAGGACGCGTCGGAACCGGCGGCGGTTCATTCGATGCGCGCGTGCGCGCCGGGTTCCCGGCGCGAAGGGTCAGGGCTCGCGCAGCGGCAGGCCGCGTGCCGCCTTCACCGTGCGCAGCACGAAGCTGGAATTGACGTCGGCGACGCCGGCGTCGTTGAGCAAACGGTCCAGCAGAAAGCGCGAGAAGTGATCGAGATCGGCCACGCGCACTTCAAGCAGGTAGTCCATGTCGCCGGTCAGCGCATGGCAGGCGACCACCTCGTCGGCGTCCTGCACCACCTGCACGAAGCGTTCGATCGCAGTACGCGCATGCGCCGCCAGTTGCACGCGCACGAACGCCGACAGGTCCAGGCCCAGGGCCCGTGCATCGAGGCGCGCGCCATAGCCGGCGATCACGCCGCTGGCCTCCATGCGTTGCACGCGGCGCAGCGTAGCCGAGGGCGAAAGGCTCACGCGCGCGGCCAGTTCGGCGTTGGTCAGGCGGCCTTCGGCCTGCAGCAGGCGCAGCAGGGCGCGGTCGGTGCGATCGAGAGCGGGCGACATGGGTTTGCCGTTTTATTGTGCGAATGCCTAGATTATTGCAAGAAATATGCGTGTTATTGCCATTTTCATGCAATAAAGCAAGCTTATTGCGCGTTCCAGGCGCTAAACTGATCCCACGAGTTCAGCCGCCACTGCGACCGCCATGAACACCCAGCCGCGCCGCGTCGAGAACATCGCCACCGACCGTGGCGTGATTCCGATGTACGCCACCGGCGTGGTCGAACAGCCCTGGGGCAGCTACTCGCGCAGCGATCACGAGATCTGGGCGACATTGTTCCGCCGTCAGCGCGAACTGCTGCCCGGCCGCGCCTGCGCCGCTTTCCTCGCCAATCAGCAGGCACTGGCGATGAGCGAGGACGCCATCCCGCGCTTCGATGCGCTCAACCGTCATCTGCGCGCCGCCACCGGCTGGGAGCTGGTCGGCGTCGAGGGGCTGCTGCCCGAGGAGGTGTTTTTCGATCACCTCGCGCACCGGCGCTTCCCGGTCACCTGGTGGATCCGCCGCGCCGACCAGCTCGACTACATCGCCGAGCCGGACCTGTTCCACGACCTGTTCGGCCACGTGCCGTTGCTGATGAACCCGGTGTTCGCCGATTACATGCAGGCCTACGGGCAGGGCGGACTGCGCGCGCAGCGCGAGTTCGGCGACGAGGCCCTGCTCAACCTCACGCGGCTGTACTGGTACACGGTCGAGTTCGGCCTGATCCGCGAGCCTGCGGGCCTGCGCATCTACGGCGCCGGCATCGTCAGCTCCAAGGGCGAGTCGATCTACTGCCTGCAATCGTCCGCGCCGAACCGCATCGGTTTCGATCTCGAGCGCGTGATGCGCACCCGCTACCGCATTGACAGCTACCAGAAGACCTACTTCGTCATCGACGGCTTCGAGCAACTGTTCGAGGCCACGCGCCAGGACTTCGCGCCGATCTACCCGCGCGTGGCAGGTGCCCGCGCGGTGCCCGCCGGCAGCGTGCTTGCCCATGACCACGTCATCAATCGCGGCAGTGGCGAGGGCTGGCCCGAAGGCACGGACGCCTGAAGTCCGCGCGCCGGCGGCGGCGACCGCCTCGTTCCCGCCGCGACGGCCACGCGGTTGATGGCCCGCGGGGAATTGCTGCTGGCGCCGGGACGTGAAATCGAGGAGCCGTAGCCGCAGCCCTGTTCAGCAGGCTGCCGGCAGCCACCTGCGCCGGGCCGACCGGAATGCGCAGGGACAGCGAATCCTCGATGCGCGCCAACGGTGCCCGCAGACAAGTCCAGAGCCTGCCCCGGACCTGGTCCGGGGATGGACTTGTTCGGCGGTTCCCTAATAAAGTAAATGAGCGGGGGGCAGCCACTCGCCATGTCCGGCATTTCCGATCCGGTGCGGCGGCGAGGAGTGGTTCTTTACCAAATATATACATTTTCGCACGTTTCCGTGAAAGACCGTGTCATGGCTCCGTCATGCTCCAATGGCAGGGTAGTGAAATGGCTCGAAAGCAGGCAGCCGGCCGCAGCGGTGCAGAACAATTCCAGTCTGTTTGGCAAATGGCCGCAAATGCACAGGCCATTGAGTTTATTTAAAGCTTGCGCAATTTCGAACACTCGCTTCCATCCGCAATCAATGACCCAGAATCGGCAGCTTTCAGGTTAACCGTTGGGAGGATTTGATAATGAAAAAACCGCAATTTTCGCCCCTGTTTGCCGCACTCGCGAGTGCCGGGCTCATCGCTGTTTTCACGCCATGTGCACATGCGCAGACCGCCGCATCTCAGGCCAGCGCACAAAATGGCTATGCCACGCAAAAGACAGACAAGAAAGGCCGTGTCGAAACACTCTCCAAGGTCGAAATCATCGCCCGCGAACTGACCCTGACCCGGATACCGATGCAGGCTGCCTTCAGTGAGTCGGTAATCGGTCCGTCGGCCATCCGCTTCGCCTCGCCCATGCTCGAC
>JAKAIH010000486.1 GCA_021825225.1 Pseudomonadota bacterium | reverse complement strand
ATCCGGACAATTCGTAGTGGTGATGCAGCGGCGCCATGCGGAAAATGCGCTTGCCGCCGCTCCACTTGAAGTACAACACCTGCAGCATCACCGACAGCGTCTCGGCGACAAACACGCCGCCCATGATCAGCAGCACGATTTCCTGGCGCACGATCACGGCCACCGTGCCCAGGGCCGCGCCGATCGCGAGCGCGCCCACGTCGCCCATGAACACTTCGGCCGGATAGGCGTTGAACCAGAGAAAGCCCAGCCCGGCCCCGGCGAGCGCACCGCAGAACACCGTCAGTTCGCCCGCCCCGGGGATATACGGCAGAAGCAGGTATTTCGAGTACACGGTGTTGCCGGCGACGTAGGCGAAAATGCCGAGCGCGCCGGCGATCATCACCGCCGGCATGATCGCCAGGCCATCGAGACCATCGGTAAGATTGACCGCGTTGCTGGTGCCGACGATGACAAAATAGCTGAGCACGATGAAGCCCCACACGCCCAGCGGATAGGCGATGTTCTTGAAGAACGGCAGGATCAGGTCGGCCTTGGGCGGCAAGGTCATGGACAGGCCGCTGCCGACCCAGGCGGTGAACAAGTCGAAGATCTTGGCATTGCTCGGCGAGGACACGGCAAACGCCAGGTACACGGCGGCGATCAGGCCGATCACCGACTGCCACGCGAGCTTGGTCCGGGCCGACAGCCCTTTGGGATTGCGCTCCACCACCTTGCGGTAATCGTCGACCCAGCCGATCGCGCCGAAGCCCAGCGTCACCACCAGCACCGCCCAGAGAAAGCGGTTCGACAGGTCGCCCCAGAGCAGCGTGGTGATGCCGATCGAAACCAGGATCAGCGCACCGCCCATGGTGGGCGTGCCGGCCTTGGTCAGATGCGTCTGCGGGCCGTCGTTGCGCACCGACTGGCCGATCTTGTAAGCGGTGAGCTTGCGGATCACCAGCGGCCCAGCGATGAAGGAAATCGCCAGCGCCGTGAGGCAGGCGAGCACCGCGCGCAGCGTGATGTAGCCGAACACGTTGAACGCGCGGACATCCTTGGCCAGGTACTGGGCGAGTTCGAGCAGCATTCAGTGGCCTCCCGCCGGCGCGCCGGTAAGCGCGCGCACCACGCGCTCCATGCGCATGAAGCGCGAGCCCTTGACCAGCACGGTCAGGTCTGCCCCGAGTCCGGGTTCGAGTTCGGCCAGCAGCGCATCGATGTCGGCGTAGTGCCGTGCACCCGCGCCGAAGGCCGCTGCCGCATGCACGCAGGACTCGCCCAAAGCGAACAGCTGCTCGATGCCGGCGGCGCGGGCGTGCCGCCCGATCTCGGCATGGAAATCCGCACCATGCGCGCCGACTTCGCCCATGTCGCCGAGCACCAGGAATTTGCGCCCGCCTGAGCGCGCGAGCACGTCGATCGCGGCGATGACCGAATCCGGATTGGCGTTGTAAGTGTCATCGAGAACGACCGCTCCGCCCCTTCCGTCCCGTTTCTGCAGCCGCCCCTGCACCGGCTCGAAAGCGGCGAGTCCGCGCGCAATGGCGGAGAGGCCGATACCCGCTGCCGCGGCGGCGGCGGCGGCGGCCAGCGCATTGCGCACGTTGTGCGCGCCGGCTGCGCGCAGGCTGACGGCCGCCTCGCCTATCGGGGTGCGCAATTCGATGTCACTGCCAAAATCGCGCAATTCGAAACGGCCGCCGACCGCCGCAGGCCGCTCGATGCCGAAGTCCAGCACCCGCCGCGGCGCGCACAGACCGCGCCAGTAATCGGCATAGCTGTCGTCGGCATTGATCACCGCCACGCCGTCCGCGGGCAGTGCCGCGAACACCGCGCCGTGCTCGCGCGCCACGTCCTCGACGCTATGCATGAATTCCTGATGCTCGCGCTGGGCGTTGTTTACCAGCGCCACCGTCGCCCGCGCAATCCCGGCGAGATAGGCGGTTTCCCCGGCGTGGTTCATGCCCAGCTCGACCACGGCGCAGGCGTGCTGCGCACGCAGGCCGAGCAACGTCAGCGGCAGGCCGATGTCGTTGTTGAGGTTGCCCGGCGTCGCGTACGCGCGCCCGGCTCCCGCGTATTCGGTCAGGATGGCGGCGATCATTTCCTTTACCGTGGTCTTGCCGTTCGAACCGGCAACCGCGATCAGCGGCAGCGTGAACTTGCTGCGCCAGTAGGCGGCGAGACGGCCCAGACCCAGCCGCGTATCGTCGACGACGAGCAGCGGCAGCGGCGCATCGCCGCGGCTCATGGACGCGGCCGCGCGCCGGTCGACCATGGCGGCCACCGCGCCGCGCGCGCGCGCCGCGGCGAGATAATCATGGCCGTCGAAGCGTTCGCCGCGCAGCGCCACGAACAGCGCGCCCTCGGCGATCATCCGCGTGTCGCTCGATACCGCGGCAAAGCGCGCGTTGGCGCCCTGCGCTTCGCCGAGCGCGCCCTGCGCCGCCTCGTGCAGATCCATCATCACTTCCATGCCGCGAGCGCCTCCGCCGCAAACCCGGCGTCCGAAAAAGGAATGCGCCGCCCCGCATTCTCCTGGTACTCCTCGTGTCCTTTGCCCGCGATCAGCAGCACGTCGCCCGCGCCGGCGGCGGCAATGCTTGCGGCAATCGCCTCGCGCCGGTCGGCGACGACCAGCGGCGCCTGCCCCATTTGCGCCTCGGCCAGCACGCCTTCGAGTATGTCGGTGATGATCCCCATCGGATCTTCGCTGCGCGGGTTGTCGCTGGTGAGCACCACCTGGTCGGCATTGCGCGCCGCGATCGCTCCCATGAGCGAACGCTTGCCGCGGTCGCGGTCGCCGCCGCAGCCGAAGACGCAGACCAGCCGCCCTCCGGCCGCATCCGCCAACGGGCGCAGGCTGGCGAGCACCGCCTCCAGCGCGTCCGGGCTGTGGGCGTAGTCGATCACGGCAAGCGGCTTGCCTGCGCCGCCCAGACACTCCATGCGCCCGGGTGGGGATTCGAGCGCAG
>JAKAIH010000485.1 GCA_021825225.1 Pseudomonadota bacterium | reverse complement strand
CCAATCCCCTGTAAGCAATTTATTCATGGCCCATATCGAGCCGCCGCGTTACTGTGCGCCACCATGGAGCGAGGGGCGGCGCCCGGAAAGCACCGGCCCGTGGCTGCGTAGCGGCGGCGTAACCAAACAACGACGGACCACAGGTGACAGATCCCGATCTTCTATCCGCAAACTGCGCCATAAGGAGTGCTCCGCTCGGAATCATGTTGAAAACGGTGTCCGAGGACTGCAACCTTGCGTGCGACTACTGCTACTACAGCACGTGCCACGGCCGCCCGCCGCCGAGGCGCAAACGCATCGATCAAGCGCCGTTGATCAAGGTGATCCGTGAATACCTCTCGTTGTCCCGGGGCAGCGCGCAATTCGTGTGGCAGGGGGGCGAACCGCTGCTCGCGGGCGTGGAGTTCTTCAAGAACGTCGTCGCATTGCAGGCACGGCATGCCCCGCCCAACACCGTAATCAGCAATGCATTGCAGACCAACGGCACGTTGTTGAACGAGGATTGGGCGCGCTTCTTCCACCAATACAAATTCTTGATAGGCGTGAGCGTGGATGGTCCGGGCGAGATTCACGACGCGCGCCGCGTCACCGCGACCGGCGGAGGCACCTATGACCTGGTGATGCGCAACATCTTGCATCTGCGCAAGCATGCCGTCGAATTCAATATCCTCACGGTCCTGCATCAGGGCAATGTGGGCAAACCACGTGAGCTCATGGCGTTCTACCCGCGCATGAATTTCAACTACGTTCAGTTCATTCCCGGAATGGATTTCCGCGCCAACTCGCCGGACACGCCCGCGCGCTACCTGATCACGGCGGAGGAATACGGCGATTTTCTCTGCGAGACTTTCGATATCTGGTACAACGACGGCGCGCCCCGAATGTCGGTGCGCTTTTTCGACAGCATGCTCAGCGTGCACCTCGGGCGCACGGCCGGCGTGTGCACGCATTGCCCGACCTGCTCCCAAAATCCAATCTTCGAGCGCAATGGCGACGCCTTTCCGTGCGATTTCTATATGGGGGACCGATATCGGCTCGGCAATATCGCCGACGATTCACTGCGGGACATCCTCGATGGCCCGGCGTACCGCAAATTCCTGCGACGAAAGGCAGAATTGCCGGAACCATGCAGACGCTGCCCGCATCGTGGACTGTGTCATGGCGGTTGTCCGCGCAACCGCGCCTGGGACCCCGGCGGGCGCGCGACGGGACCCGATTATTTTTGCAGTGCCTATCGAAGATTCTTCGATTACGCCGGTGGACGGCTGATGCAGCTGGCGCGCAACCTGCGCACGCAATGGCTCATCGACTACGCCGGCAGCGGACGCGCATGGCCAGGACGCAACGACGTTTGCATCTGCGGCAGCACCCGTAAATTCAAGCACTGCTGCGGCCCGCAGCGCGACCAATGCAGGACGGACGGACGCCCGCCCGGTACCCAAAGCATCTGACCCGAAACGCCATTACAGTGCCGAAAGACTCGAGGTCAGCCCGCCACTGAAAGCGGGGAAATGTCGATGTCGCTCCGGTTCGATAGGGTCGTCGCGCTCCTTTTACCCATGAATCGCTGCGTTTACACGATTTTGGGATGGACTCTATAGAAACTCGTACTCCATGCGCAGCAGCCAGGTCTGCCGCGGCGCCGACGCGTTGAGCCCGACCAGAACGCCCGCGCGATACTCGATTCCGTTGAAGCTGCGCGGCAGCCGCCACTCGCCCGCGACGATCGGCCCGGCCTGATAGGCATGGTCCGCAGGTCGCCCGTAAGCCTCGAGTCCCGGTCGCAGCAGGCTGGACAGCGCGTAAGTGCCCGCATAATCGTAGCGGAATTCGTAGCCGCGCGAGGCGTGGCGGCCAACCTCTTTTTCCCAGATCAGATTCACGACGTGCGTGAACCGCCCGCGCGTCGCCGCGAGCAGCGGCCCGAATTCGACCGCGTCGGCGATCCCCGCGGCCGTATTCCGCTCGTAGGACGCGAGCAAGCCGAGGTCGACGGGATACTTCCCCTGAGGCGTCAGCTGGAACGTGTTCTCCAGCTCGTAGCCGATCAGTCGACGGCCCGATTTCGGCGAGTCGACGTATTTCGCAACGTAGATCTCCGGCTTCCACCACGTGGTGACGCCGTAGGCGACCGACACCTCCGCGGCCGCACCGCGCTCGTCGCGGCGCGCGTCGGTGGCACGGTAGCCGCGCCACTCGATCTCGGCCTGCGATGCGGACACGTACGGCGGGTACACGGTGAAATCATCCGCCACGGCCGGACGCGTGGTCGCGATCCCAAGGGCGCAGGTCGTCGCGAGGGTCGCGGCCGCGGCGAGGCCGCGACCCGCGTTGCGGCGCGCGATGAACGCGCCGAGGCCGGCGCCGAGCGACAACGCCGCGAGCACCGCGAGATAGAACGCCAGCTGAATCCCGTCCGGATGCGCGTTGTAACCGACCAGGACACCGAGCGCGCGGCCGGCGATCGAGCCGTCCGGAATCAGGGCCGAGCTGTCCCAAATCCGGCTGCCCCAGGCGCCGACGAGACCGCCCTGCTCCAGGAACCCGGCCGCGGTCGCGGCGAGACCGGCCGCGAGCAGGATCAGCAGGACGTTGGTGGTCCGGAAGAACTGCGCCAGCGGGATCCGCAGCAATCCGAAATAGAGCACCACCGCAAGCGCGCTGCCACCGACGATGCCGAGCGCGATTCCGGCGGTGAGTTCGGCCGTTCCGATCCCGCCGGCCGCGATCCCGTAGACGAACAGCACGACTTCCGACCCTTCGCGCAAGACCGCGAGCGCGACCACACCGAGCAGGGCCGCGAGCGAGCTCGCGCCCGTACGGACCGCGCCGCCGAAGGACTGCATCCGCCGCGTCAACTCGCGCGCATGTGCGGACATCCACACGACATGCCAGCCGATCATCGCGGTGGCCGCGAGCAACACGCCCGCCTCGAGCACGTCCTGGCCCGCGCCATTCGCC
>JAKAIH010000484.1 GCA_021825225.1 Pseudomonadota bacterium | reverse complement strand
CGGGAAGCACTCAAGGGTGGGCGCTGGCGACTGGCAGAGGAGGCACGGGAACGCGCATCGGCGCTGGCACGCTCATCAACCGGGTGACCGGAGCGTGCGGCGAGCTTCCCATCAGGGGAGAGGAGGACAATATCTGGCTGGTCAGCTTCATGCAGCACGATATCGGCTACTTCGATCTCGAAGCCTGCCGCGTGGAGCCGGTGGATAACCCTTTCGGACCGAAAGTGTTAAGCATGTCTCCGGTATAAAGTGTCAACCATGTGTCCGGTCAACACCTTAAATCAGTGGTCGGGGTGAGAGGATTTGAACCTCCGACTCCTGCGTCCCGAACGCAGTACTCTACCAGGCTGAGCTACACCCCGAGGTGATACAGACGGGGGCGAACCCCCAAAATGAACGCGGTCAGTAGTTGCGATTGACCGCGAATTCCGCCAATTGTAGCAAACTGTCGCGGTATTTTGAATTCGGCAGACGTTCGATCGCGGCGCAAGCGGTCGCGGCTTCGCATTTTGCCTGCTCGCGCGCGTAGTCGAGCGCACCGGTATTGGTTATGGCTTCGAGCACGGCCTCGAACTCGTCCCTGCCCCCGTTCTCAATCGCGTGCCGTACCGCTTGCGCCTGCGCCGCCGAGCCCTTGCGCATGGCGTAGATCAGGGGCAGCGTTGGCTTGCCCTCGTTGAGATCGTCGCCCAGATTCTTGCCGGTCTCGTTCAGGTCGCCGGAATAGTCGAGCACGTCGTCTATTAGTTGGAAGGCCGTGCCCACGTGTACACCATACTGCGCTAGGCCTTCTTCGATCTCCGGTGCAACCCGGCCAAGGATGGCGCCAAGGCGGGTGGCAGCCTCGAACAGCTTGGCCGTCTTGCGCCGCACCACCTCGAGATAGCGAACTTCGTCGGTATCCGCGTTGTGCACGTTGAGGAGTTGCAGCACCTCCCCCTCGGCGATGGTATTGGTGGCCTCGGCCAGCACTTCCATGACCCGCATGTCATCCACCCTGAGCATCATCTGGAACGCGCGCGAATACAGGAAATCCCCAACCAGCACGCTGGCTGCATTGCCGAATGCGGCGTTGGCGGTCTTGCGCCCGCGGCGCAGCCCGGATTCATCGACCACATCGTCGTGCAACAGCGTCGCTGTGTGAATGAATTCGACCACCGCAGCAAGCTCATGGTGATGGTTGCCGCCGCTATAACCGCTCGCGCCTGCGGAGAGCAGCAGCATCGCGGGGCGCAGACGCTTGCCGCCGCTGGCGATGATGTACTCGGCCACCTGGCGGATGAGGACCACGTCGGAGTCGAGCCGCTGACGAATCAGGGCGTCGACTGCGCGCATATCCGCGTCTACTTGGGAATGGATGGATTTGATGGCCAAGATGGGAAAGGCAGGATGTGGAGCCGGAAATCGGATTTGGCAGGGTCGAAATCATAGCATAAAGCTTTTGACTGCCAAAGCTAAATTGCTGTATCATCTCGGGTTCCTTGGTTTTATTGCAGTTTCGTCTATTTGGAGTCTCAACATGTATGCGGTCATAAAAACCGGCGGCAAGCAGTATCGCGTCGCCGCCGGCGAAAAATTGAAAATAGAACAGATACCGGCAGACATCGGGGCTGAAATCGTACTCGACCAGGTGCTGTTGGTCGCCGACGGTGACAACCTCAAGATGGGCAGACCGCTCGTTGCCGGTGCGACGGTGCAGGCGAAAGTCCTGGCCCAGGGCCGGCACGACAAGGTGCGCATATTCAAGCTGCGCCGGCGCAAGCACTACCAGAAGCATCAGGGGCATCGCCAGAATTTCACCGAAATCCAGATAACCGGAATTTCGGGATAACGTCAGCGGCTTAATCAGAAAGGCAAGATATGGCACATAAAAAGGCAGGCGGCAGCTCCAGAAACGGCCGCGATTCGCAATCCAAGCGCCTTGGCGTGAAACGCTACGGGGACCAGTTGATTTCCGCCGGCAGCATCATCATTCGGCAGCGCGGCACCCAAGTGCACGCGGGCGAGAATGTCGGCATGGGCAAGGATCACACCCTGTACGCCAAGGTCGCGGGCAAAGTATTATTCGGGGTCAAAGGCCCGATGAGCAAGAAGACGGTAAGCGTGGTGCCGGCCTGAACCCCGGCAGGCTCCTAGAAAAGCCCTATCCACGCGGTAGGGCTTTTTTATTTGTCGCGCCGGTCCGGACATGATCCGACCATGAAATTCATCGACGAAGCCAGGATCGAAGTGCACGCCGGCAAGGGCGGGGATGGCGTCGCCCATTTCCGCAGGGAGAAATTTGTTCCCCGCGGCGGGCCGGACGGCGGCGACGGCGGTCGCGGCGGCAGCATCTACGCAGTGGCCAACCGCAATATCAACACGCTCATCGACTACCGTTATGCGCGCATCCACCGCGCCCGGGGCGGCGAGAACGGGCGCGGCTCGGATCAATACGGCAAGGGCGCCGAGGACATCGTGCTGCGCGTTCCCGTAGGCACGGTCATTTCAGACGCGCAAACCGGCGAACTGATCGCCGACCTGACTGCGCACGAACAGAAGGCGCTGGTCGCCCGCGGCGGCAAGGGCGGATTGGGCAATCTGCATTTCAAGACCAGCACCAATCGCGCGCCGCGTCAGTGCACCCTGGGCGAGGCGGGCGAATCGCGCGAGCTGCGCCTGGAGCTGAAGCTGCTCGCCGACGTCGGCCTGCTCGGCATGCCCAACGCGGGCAAATCGACCTTCATCCGCGCGGTGTCTGCCGCGCGCCCGAAGGTCGCAGACTACCCCTTCACCACCCTGCACCCCAATCTGGGGGTGGTGCGCGTGGCCGAGGACCGGAGTTTTGTCGTTGCCGATATTCCCGGCCTGATCGAGGGCGCGGCCGAAGGCGCGGGGCTGGGTCACCAGTTCCTGCGCCATCTGGCGCGCACGCGGCTGCTGCTGCACCTGGTCGACATCGCGCCGCTGGACGACGGCGTCGAC
>JAKAIH010000483.1 GCA_021825225.1 Pseudomonadota bacterium | reverse complement strand
CCCCGATGTTCTCGAAAATGCCGGCGACCTCCCAGCTCACCCAGCCGGCCACGTTGGCGATCTGCCAGGCAAGCGGCAGCACCATCGCCACCACGCCCGCGCTTACCGTGCCCTGCACCCAGAGCGCGATGCCCACCGCTGCGGTGCCCGTGAGCAGCGCGGCGTTCATCGCCGACAGCCAGAACATGAATTGCGAGATCAGCTGCATGTGCGCGCCGATGGCGGCCTGATGCTCGTCGATCGCCTCGCGCACGTAGGCGTCCTCGTCGGCCAGCCGCGCGAACAGTTTGACCGTGAGGATGTTGGTATAGCTGTCCACGATGCGCGCCATCACCAGCGAGCGCACTTCCGAACTCGCTTTCGCCAGATCGCGCAGGCGCGGCACGAAGTGGCGCAGGAACAGGATGTAGCCCGCGAACCAGGCGAGCGTGGGCAAGCCCAGCCGCCAGTCCGAGGCGCTCATCAGCGCCAGCGCGCTGACGCCGTAGACCGCGATGTACCAGACGGCGCGGATGGCCGACATCACGCTTTCGCGCAGGGCGTTGGCGGTCTGCATCACGCGATTGGCCAGGCGTCCGGCGAAATCGTTGTGAAAGAACGACACGCCCTGGCGTATCACCTGCCAATGGCTCTGCCAGCGGATGAGGCTGGTCGCGCCCGGAATCAGCACGTTCTGGCGGATGGCGACGTCGGCGAACGTCGCCAGGGGACGAACCACCAGGATCAGCAGCGCCATCGCGATCAGCATGGCCGATTGTTGCGCCAGGGCCGCATGGCGGTCGGCGGCCTGCATCAGCGAAACCAGCCTGCCGATGAACACCGGGATCACGGTGTCGATCAGCGCCACCGCCAGGCTGGTTGCGAACATGAGCGCATACCAGGCCTTGGTCTGGCGCACGAAGTGCCAGTAGAAGGCGAGCAGGCCGGGCGGCGGCACACCCGGGCCCGTGCTCGAGGTGGCGCGAATGCGCGAATGCAGGTATTTGAACATGGGCGATCCAGATGCCGGGGGGGCCGGGCGCAATGATCCGGAACGGCAGTGTCGGCTCGATGTACCGGGGTTCGAACGGCGAATGAGCCCATTCTACCCCGCGCATCCGCGTTGCCGCATTCCCCCGGGCGCGCCGAAGACCATGAAAGGTCACATACTCGGGCAGGCGGAATTGGCGGGCACCTACCGGAAGCGACCTTGAGATTTGCCCGATAGAAGGCAGCGGATAAGGCTGGCGCGGGCGAAATCGCGAATCGACTCTTCCATTGTGGTAATGGAACCGAATTGGCTGCCGTCGATCCCGGGCCTCATGACGTCCCTCCTGCGGGACCAGCCGTGGCGCCTGCCGGGTGGCTGCGGCCGCTACTCGAAGCGAATCAATGTTTCGGCAGGAGCGTCCTCGCCGTAGTGTTGAATCAGCTCGTCGATCTCGCCGAGCAGCACGCCCTCATCGTCCTCGTCGAGCGCACCCTCGCCGATCAGCCGGGCAGTAAGGCCGTTCACCATCGCCTCGCGCATGCCGGCCAGCGTCCGCGCACGCACGCTGATGTCGTCCAACGCCGCCTGGATGACCCGCGACAGCCCCTCGCTCGCCTTGAACACGACGAAATCGCCGGCGGACGCTTCCTCGCCGTACTCCTCGATCAAGCGGTCGAGCTCGACCAGCAGCGAGGTCTCATCCTGGGGGCGCAGAAACTCCATCTCCCGCGTCTCGGAGCTGCCACCCGCCACCAAGGCCAGCCGCACCTCTTCCAGCGTCTGCGGCGGCGCCTCTCGCTTCGGGTCGTTCAACAGCCCTTCGATGATTGCCGACAGTTCGGCGCTGATGCGCGTCGCGACGTCGATGGAAGGTCTGATGGTCATGGCTCGTATCCGTGGAGGAGCATCCGCTCCCGGTTCGCACGCTTTCAGGCTACCCCCGCCAAATCTTTCCGCCATGCGAATAATCAAGGAAATACGCTCCGGCGCAAACCCGGCTCGCCGGGAATGCGGCGCGGGCAGGTCCATGCGCGCCCGCCGTCCTTGCGGAAGTAGAATGAACGCCAAGGGGAGGCTTGCGCGTGAACACCATGGTCACCGACGTGCGCGAAAACCAGCAGATCGCCGACAAACTGCGCGAGATGGCGGCTGTGCTCGAAGCCCAGGGCGCGAACCCGTATCGCGCCGGCGCATATCGCAAGGCGGCGGATACGATCGCGCGCCTGGCGCGGCCGCTGCGCGAAATCTTCGATGCCGAGGGCACCGCGGGGCTCGATGCGCTGCCTCATATCGGCAAGGGCATCGCCGCCGCGATCGCCGAAATCCTCATTACCGGCCGCTGGAACCAGCTCGAACGCCTGCGCGGGACGCTCGACCCGGTGCGCCTGTTCCGCAGCGTGCCGGGCATCGGGCCGCAGCTCGCCCGGCGCATGCATGAGGAATTGCACCTCGACACGCTGCAGGCGCTCGAAGCGGCGGCACACGACGGGCGCCTCGAAAACGTGCCCGGCGTCGGCACGCGGCGCGCGGCCGCCTGGCGCGCGAACCTCGCCGGCATGCTCGACCGGATACGCCCGCGCGATCTCGGGCCGCGGGCACCGGCCGGCCAGCCCGCGGTAGCGACCGTGCTCGAGGTCGATCGCGACTATCGCGAGAAGGCCGCGGCCGGCGCCCTGCCGGCCATCGCGCCCAGACGTTTCAATCCCGAAGGCAAGGCCTGGCTGCCGGTGCTGCACACGCGCAGCGGCGAGTGGAATTTCACCGCCCTGTATTCCAACACCGCCACCGCGCACCAGCTCAAGCGCACCCACGATTGGGTCGTCGTGTACTTCTACGACCAGCACCACGTCGAGGGACAGCACACCGTCGTCACCGAGACGCGCGGCCCGCTCACCGGGCGGCGCGTGGTGCGCGGACGCGAGGCGGAATGCCGCGAGTTCTACGCGCGGGAAGGGGCGCGCAGCGGCGCGCCGGCTTAGCGGCAAAGCGGTGCTGATG
>JAKAIH010000482.1 GCA_021825225.1 Pseudomonadota bacterium | reverse complement strand
TGCGCATGGCAGTCAGTGGGCGCACACAGGTGAGCTTCGGTCTGAATGCCCCGGGCCGGGCCGGGGATTTCGGCCTGTTGCGCGCCGAAGGCGAATTGTGGCTGGCGCAGGGTACGACGCCGCTGCTGGCGCTGAAGGAGTTGCCGCTGGCGGGGCTGCATAACGCCGCGAATGCGCTCGCCGCGCTGGCGCTGACGCGCGCGCTCGATCTGTCCTATGCGCCGCTGCTGGCGGCGCTGCGCGAATTCAAGGGATTGCCGCACCGGCTGGAGAAGGTGGCCGAGGTCGGCGGTGTCGTCTATTACAACGATTCCAAAGGGACCAATGTCGGCGCCACGGTCGCGGCGCTTGCCGGTTTTGCCGAACTCGCCGCGCGCGGCGCGCGCGCGATCCTCATCGCCGGCGGCGAGGGCAAGGGGCAGGATTTCGCGCCGCTCGCCGAGCCGGTTTCGCGCTATGCCCGCGCGGTGGTGCTGATCGGGCGCGATGCGGCGCTCATCGCCGCCGCCCTCGGCGCGAGCGGCGTGCCGCTGCAACGCGCCGGCAGCATGCAGGAGGCGGTGGCGCAGGCGCGCGCCCTGGCGCGGCCGGGTGACGTGGTGCTGCTGTCGCCGGCCTGCGCCAGTTTCGACATGTTCCGCAACTATCCGCACCGCGGCGAAGTGTTCGCCGCCTGCGTAAGAAGCATCGCCCATGCTGAACTACATTAAGGCCGAGCGCAGTTCGCCGGCGGAATTCGACCAGGCGCTGGCATGGACCGCGCTGATCCTGATGGTGCTGGGTATGGTGATGGTGTATTCGGCCTCGATCGCGACCGCCGAGGCGAGCCGCTTCACCGGCTATCAGCCGACCTATTTCCTGGTGCGCCAGGCGCTGTTCCTCGCGCTGGGCCTCGTCGCCGCGCTGATGGCGTTCCAGGTTCCGGTGCGCGCCTGGCAAAGCCTGTCGCCGGGGCTGTTCGTGTGCGGCATCCTGACGCTGGTGCTGGTGCTGATCCCGGGTGTGGGGCGCGAGGTGAACGGCGCCAAGCGCTGGCTTTCGCTGGGCGTGGCCAATCTGCAGCCGTCCGAATTCATGAAACTCGCCGCGGTGTTCTATGCCGCCGACTATACGGCGCGCAAGTCCGCGCTGATGCACAGCTTCAAGAAAGGGCTGCTGCCGATGCTGGCGGTGATGCTGCTGGCGGGGTGGCTGCTGCTGCGCGAACCCGACTTCGGCGCCTTCGTCGTGATCGCTTCGATCGCGATGGCGATCCTGTTCCTCGGCGGCATGAACGGCAAGTGGTTCGCCGGCCTGGTCGTGCTTTCGCTCGCGGGCTTTCTCGTGCTGATCCTGAGTTCGCCCTACCGCATGCAGCGCATCTTCGGTTTCATGGACCCGTGGTCCGATCCCTATGGCAGGGGTTACCAGTTGTCGCATGCCTTGATTGCTTTCGGCCGCGGCGAATGGCTGGGCGTGGGACTGGGCGCCAGCGTGGAGAAGCTGTTCTATTTGCCGGAGGCGCATACCGATTTTCTGCTGGCCGTGATCGCCGAAGAACTGGGCTTGGCCGGCGTGGTGACCGTGGTCGCCATGTTCGCCTGGCTGGTGCTGCGCGCATTTGCCATCGGCCGCCAGGCGGCGGCAGCGGAGCGCTACTACGCCGCGCTGGTGGCGCAGGGCATCGCGGTCTGGATCGGCGTGCAGACCCTGATCAACATGGGCGTGAACATGGGATTGCTGCCGACCAAGGGATTGACGCTGCCGCTGATGAGTTTCGGCGGCAGCGGCATCCTCGCCAACTGCGTGGCGCTGGCGGTGCTGTTGCGCATTGACTACGAAAATCGAGCTCTCATGCGGGGGCAGCCCGCATGAGAGCGAAGATTTCAGTGAAGGCTAATGCGGGCGCAGCCCGCGTTAGGCCGAAACTAAAACCGCGCATTGATGCGGGGGCAGCCCGCATGAACGCGAGCATAGAAGCATGGCACGCACAATCATGATCATGGCGGGTGGCACCGGCGGGCACGTGTTTCCGGCGCTGGCGGTGGCCGACTATTTGAGCGGACAGGGATGGCGCGTGGTTTGGCTGGGAGCGAAAAGCGGCATGGAAGCGACGCTGGTGCCCAAGCACGGCTATGACATGGCCTGGGTGCGCTTCTCGGGGCTGCGCGGCAAAGGCCTCGCGCGCGCGCTCGCGCTGCCGCTGAATCTGCTCATCGCTTTCTGGCAAAGCGCGCGCGCGTTGCTCGCGCGGCGGCCCGACGTGGTGCTCGGCATGGGCGGCTATATCAGCTTTCCCGGCGGCATGATGGCGTCCTTGTTTGGCCGTCCGCTGGCGATCCATGAGCAGAACTCGGTGGCCGGCCTGGCCAACAAAGTGCTCGCGCGTCTGGCCGACCGGACGCTGCAGGCGTTTCCGGGTGCGCTGCCCGGCGCCGCGGTATGCGGCAATCCGGTGCGCAGGGAAATCGCCGCGCTGGCGCCGCCGCGTGCGCGCTACGGCGCGCGCGGCGGACGGCTCAAGCTCCTGGTGCTGGGCGGCAGCCTGGGTGCGCGCGCGCTGAACGAAATCGTGCCGCAGGCGCTGGCGCTGTTGCCGCAGGAGCAGCGGCCCGAGGCGACGCATCAGTCGGGGGCACAGCATCTCGACGCGCTGCGCCAGGCCTATGCTGCGGCCGGCGTAAGCGCGCAGACGCTCGCCTTCATCGACGACATGGCGGCGCAATACGGCGCAGCCGATGTCGTCATCTGCCGCGCCGGCGCGCTCACCGTTGCCGAACTTGCCTGCGCCGGCGTGGCCAGCATACTGGTGCCGTTTCCGTTTGCCGTGGACGATCACCAGACCGGCAATGCGAAATTCCTGTCCGTGCAGGGCGCGGCCATCCTGTTGCCGCAGGCCGAATTGTCCGCCGAGCGTCTCGCAGATCTGCTGCGCGTACTCACGCGCGAGCGCCTGCTCGAAATGGCCGAAAAAGCACGAGCATTGGGCA
>JAKAIH010000481.1 GCA_021825225.1 Pseudomonadota bacterium | reverse complement strand
AGGATGCGATGCACGAGGGTATTCCGATCCTCAACTACCTCGTGCCCAAGGAATTCACCCATGTGAAGGGCAAGCTCACCGGCGTCACCTTCGAAAAGGTCGCGGCGCAGTACGACGACAAGGGTAGACGCAGCCTCAGGCCCACGGGCGAACCCGACCAGCATTTCGAGTGCGACGAGGTGCTCGTCGCGGTCGGCCAGGAAAACGCGTTTCCCTGGATCGAGAAGGATTGCGGCATCGCCTTCGACCAGTGGGGCATGCCGGTGGTCGACAAGCTCACGCTGCAGTCTTCGCTGCCGCGCGTGTATTTCGGCGGCGATGCGGCGTTCGGGCCGAAGAACATCATCTGGGCCGTGGCCCACGGGCACGAGGCCGCGGTGTCGATCGACAAGTTCTGCCAGGGCGAGGACGTGGCCAAGCGCCCGCCGCCGATGGTGCACCTGATGTCGCAGAAAATGGGCATCCACGAGTGGAGCTACGACAACGAGGTCGCGCTCGACCGGCGCTACAAGGTGCCCTGGCGCGATCCGAGCCAGACGCTGAAGAACATCAAGGTCGAGGTCGAGATGGGCTTCGACCGCGCCACCGCGTTCAAGGAGGCCGAGCGCTGCCTCAACTGCGACGTGCAGACCGTGTTCAGCACGACGAAATGCATCGAATGCGATGCCTGCGTCGACATCTGCCCGATGGATTGCATCAGCTTTACCATCAATGGCGAGGAAGCCGAGTTGCGCGCACGGCTGAACGCGCCGGCGAAGAACCTGACGCAGGAACTGTACGTCTCCGCCACGCTCAAGACCGGCCGCATCATGGCCAAGGACGAGGACGTGTGCCTGCACTGCGGCCTGTGCGCCGAGCGCTGCCCCACCGGCGCCTGGGACATGCAGAAATTCCTGCTGCAGATGACCCACGCCGGCCCCGGCTGCCGCCAGCGGGCGCCGAAAAAAGAACCCGTGCCCGCGTGATAGAGGAAACTGTTCCCGCATGAAAGCAAAACATATCCAGGCGGTAAACGACTTCGTCGTCAAGTTCGCCAACGTCAATGGCTCGGGCTCGGCCTCGGCCAACGAACTGTTCGCGCGCGCCATCCTGCGCATGGGCGTGCCGGTGAGCCCGCGCAACATCTTCCCGTCCAACATCCAGGGCCTGCCCACCTGGTACGAGGTGCGCGTGACCGAGCGCGGCTGGCTCGGCCGCCGCGGCGGCGTGGACCTGATGGTGGCGATGAATCCGCAGACCTGGAACCAGGACATCGCCGAGATCGAGCCCGGCGGTTATCTGTTCTACGACAATACCCGGCCGCTGCCGCAATCGAAGTTCCGCGACGACATCACGGTCATCGGCATGCCGCTCACCGACATCTGCAACGCGACCTACGACGACTCGCGCCAGCGCCAGCTGTTCAAGAACATCATTTACGTCGGTGCGCTCGCCGCGCTGCTCGACATGGACGCCGGCGCGATCGCCGAGCTGATCGGCGAGCAGTACAAAGGCAAGGAAAAGCTGCTCAAGCCCAATCTGAACGCGATGCAGATGGGGCGCGACTACGCGCTCGCGCATCTCAAGTGCCCGATCGGCCTGCGCGTCCAGCGCGCCGATGCGGTAGGCAAGAAGATTTTCATGGAAGGCAACAGCGCGGCGGCACTGGGCGCGGTGTACGGCGGCGCGACGGTGTGCGCCTGGTACCCGATCACGCCCTCGTCCTCGGTGGCCGAGGCGTTCGAGCGCTACTGCAAGCGCCTGCGCGTCGACCCCGAGACCGGCAAGAACAAGTTCGCGATCGTACAGGCCGAAGACGAGCTCGCCTCCGTCGGCATGGTCACCGGCGCCGGCTGGAACGGCGCGCGCGCCTTCACCGCGACCTCCGGCCCGGGCATCTCGCTCATGACCGAATTCATCGGGCTCGCCTACTTCGCCGAGATTCCGGTGACCATCATCGACGTGCAGCGCGGCGGCCCGTCCACCGGCATGCCGACGCGCACGCAGCAGGCCGACATCCTCTCGACCGCCTACGCCTCGCACGGCGACACCAAGCATGTGCTGCTGTTTCCCGAGGACCCGAAGGAGTGCTTCGAGTTCACCGCGCAGGCGCTGGACCTCGCCGACCGGCTGCAGACGCCGGTGTTCGTGATGACCGACCTCGACATCGGCATGAACACGCGCCTGTGCGATCCGCTCGAATGGGACGACAGCAAGGCCTACGACCGCGGCAAGGTCATGAGCGCGGAGGAACTGCAGGCGGGCAAGGATTTCGGCCGCTACCTCGATCGCGACGGCGACGGCATCCCCTATCGCACCTATCCCGGCACCCACCCCACGCGCGGCGCCTACTTCACCCGCGGCACGACCAAGGACCGCTATGCGCGCTATTCCGAGGCGGGTCCGGATTATGTCGACAACATGCAGCGCCTGCTGAAGAAATTCGAGACTGCGAAGACGCTGGTGCCCAAACCCCTGCTTTGCGCCGCGCAGCATCCGGCGCGCTTCGGTGTGATCTATTTCGGCTCCACCAGCCCGGCGATGGCCGAGGCCATGGACGCGCTCGCGGCGCAGGGCATCTACGTCAATGCGCTGCGCGTGCGCGCGTTCCCGTTCCAGGACGAGATCGCGGATTTCGTCGCCGCGCATTCAAAGGTGTTCGTGGTGGAGCAGAACCGCGATGCGCAGCTCAAGACGCTGCTGGTGAACGAGGCGCACATCAACCCGGCGAGCCTGATCTCCGTACTGCACTACGACGGCACGCCGATCACCGCGCGCTTCATCGTCAAGGAGATCGCCGAGACCATCACCGCACTCAACGTGCGTCCGCTGAAGAAAGACAAGGCCGCTTAGCTATGACTTACCTGACCAAGCCCAAGCTCCACCATCCGACGCTGCAGAAGAACAAAGTCGGCTACACGCGCCGCGACTACGAGGGCAAGATTTCGACGCTGTGCGCCGGCTGCGGCCACGATTCGATTTCGGCCTCCATCATCCAGGCTTGCTGG
>JAKAIH010000480.1 GCA_021825225.1 Pseudomonadota bacterium | reverse complement strand
ATAGGCGGTGTATTGCGCGCCGACGCGGACATGCTGTTCGGGGGTCCAAAACGCTTCGTAGGTGAAGCCGCGCGTGGCGGGGTTGCCCGAGAGATTGCCGGTGACGCGAGTCGAGCTGATGCCGGTGCTCAAGGGGTCGGTCGAAGTGATTTGCCCATTGCTGTCGAAACCGGCGCTTTGATTGAGCGTATTGGTGCTGCCGGTGCTGTTGAAGAAGGACAGACTCCCGCCGTATTTGGCTTGGTATACATAGGTCAGCTTGGTGCGGAATATGTTGCTGGTGTCCGATGCATTGTAGGCCGCCACGGGTGTTGTGCCGTCGGGCAGGAAGTAAGGCGATGGATCGCCCGCCAGCGTGTTCGCCGAATAAAATTGTTTCTGCCGCATATAGGCCATCTGCACCGTCAGCGCGTGCGGGTCGAGCAGGTACTGGTATTGCGCATCGACGCCGACGTTGCGGAAACGGCCCAGGTTGTTCGGATCGGCAGTATCGGAGCCGCTGTCGTAGACGTGCGCGATCATGCCGGAAGTTCCCACCATGACGTTATGCGGGCCCCACTCGTGGGAAATCGCCAGTCGCCAGTAAGGATTGTTCAGGCCTTGCAGCTTGGTTTTGTCGGCGTCGGCGACGCCTGCGCTGAATAAGGAAAGGGCGTGGTTGGCGGTCTGGTAAACGCCTGCCTCGGCATACACGGTTTTATCCCAAAACAGATAGGCATTGAGGCCGGCAATATTGCCGCCGGCGCCGAATCCCGGAAACGGCGCATTGCCATCGATGAATTGATAGCTGGTCGGGGATGGCGCCGGAACGTACTGAATCCAGGCCGCGGCGGTATTCCAGGGGTCGGCGATGGAGGGGTTGTTGTTGAGGCTGAAGCCGAAGATCACATCGCGATTTGCATCGATGAAGCGGTCGGCGTAGCGCAAATCTATATTGTCCGCCTGCGTGTGGCCGTGGTATTTGCCATCGTTTGACTGGCTGGCATAGTTGTCGTAAGTGATCTGTGAAAAGGCGCCGATGTTGTCGGTGACCTTGCCGGCGATGAAGAGGCTACCGGTCGCCAACAAGGGGTCGCCGTTTTTTTGGAAATCCGCCGACGGGGTGTCGCTCTTGGAGGTATTCCTGACATCGGCGTAGCTGGCCACGCCCATCACGGACAATGGAACCGTGCGCGTGCCCAGCGTATAGCCGGTCAGCTTGAAGGCGCGGCCGTAGGGCGTGAGTTCGGGAAATTGCCCGCCGGCGTGACAGCTGACGCAGTTCTGCCCGGTCTGCCGCGCAAAGACGGGCAAGGCCTGCGCCGGACTCGGCAGCAAGCTCAGCAAGATGGTGTATGCGATGGAGAGACCGGCGAGCGCGCTTCTTATTGGCAGCAATAAATTGTGCTGAGCTTTGGTGGGCATGATTGCGACTCCGAGATTGATTTCAGGGCGTCCAAAATATTGGACTGTTAGTATAAATGTACTATAGGCGAGAATTGCAGATGTCGAGGTACTTTTAGCAAAAATATCGTGCCCACATGAAATTGCTGTGACAGGGGTGAATTAGAAATGCGCTTTTGCAAGCGCTAGGGGCGGCCACATTCCTGATTAAAATAGTTTGGAATGCGCGCGATGCAGCGCGAGCATCCTGGCCGCGTTACTGGTCGCCAAGCCACAAGGCCCGCCACCCCGCGTGCCCCAGGCGGCGCAGCGTCTCCATGTTTTTCTCATAGATATCGGCCGCCTCCGGAAAGGCTGCGACGGCGCGCGCGATGCTCGATTCACGCAATAGATGCAGGGTCGGATAGGGCGCGCGGTTGGTGTAGTTCTCGATGTCGTCAGGCTCCGCATCGCCGAATTGGTATTGCGGGTGAAAGCTGGCGAGTTGGAATTCGGCGGCGTAGCCTAGTTTCGATGCGCGGGCTTCGGCGGTGGGGAGGAAAAAACTGTATTCGAGAAAATCCGTCAGCACATAGGGATGGATCAGCAGCGTGGTTTCGCAGTCCTTGGGGTCTGCTGCGTGCAGGGCGTGCAGTTCGCACGAGAGGTCTTGCAGTAGATCGGCGGTAGTTTGCGCTTCGCTCACGCAGTAGCGGATACGCTGATGTACGTGCACGGCCTTGGCGAAGGGGCAGAGGTTGAGGCCGATGACCGCCTTCTCTAGCCAAGTGCGCGTCGCATCGACGACCGCATCCGTCATCCCTTATTCAATACGGTGATCAGTGCCTGCACATGCTCGGCCACGCGCAGGCCCAGGCTGGTCAGGTAGCCGCCGTCGCTGAGGGAGATCAGGCCCTTGTCGAACAAACGTTGGGTGGCGGCGATGACGCTCGGCTCCGCGGTTTTGTGCACCTTGATGCCTTCGCCTAAGGTGGACAAGTCATAGCGTGCGAGGATTTCCAGTTCTGCTACGAGGTCGGGGGTGAAGATCATGTTGGCTCCTGGAAAGTGATTTGTCTTGGTTATCTATTCTGTGCTGCCGATTTCAAAAAACAGCCCGCCCTTGAATATTACCCCGCCCTTGATTTGTTTGTCTGAAAAAAGCGTTTGCATCGCACCCATATAGTTTTTCAGTTGTGCGCGATGCGGTTGCGCGGCTTGAGCGAGCGAGGCGGCGGTGGCGGATTCGGTGCTCTTGTAATCCAGCACCCAAATTTCTTTTTCGAATTCCACCAGGCGGTCGATGCGCAGAAAGTCGCCCTGCGCGCTGAGGTAGGGCAGCTCGTTCCAAGCGCGGCTGTAGTGCGAGGGATCGAAGAAGCGCAGGAGTTGCGGCGCATGCAAGATGGCGTGCGCTTCGCGCCACAGCGTGTCGAAGGAATCGGGCGCGATGCTCCATTCTTGCTGCAAGCGTGCTTTGTCCTTGGCGGGCGCGGGCGGGGTCAGTTGTTCCAGCAGGCGGTGCAAGAGCGTGCCGTGGCGCATGGCCGGCGTTTCGATGATTTGGGTGCGTTGGCCGCAGGCGGTGATGGCGGGAAGTTGTAGCGGCGCGCTGCCGAGGTTTACGGCGGGGCTGGCGATCAAAGGCGCATCA
>JAKAIH010000479.1 GCA_021825225.1 Pseudomonadota bacterium | reverse complement strand
CTCCCGCACCCGACTCGAGTCGGCCGGGTGGCTGCTCAAGAACTCGGGCGGACTTCCGCCGCTGTTCGCCCTGATCATTTTCTGCCACAGGCTGACGCCGGCGCGCGGGTCGTAGCCGGCGCGCGCAGTGAGTTCCAGGCCGATGCGGTCGGCTTCGCTTTCGTCGGTGCGGCTGAATCGCGTTGCGATCAGCGACTGGTAGGCGACATTCGCGATGTCGCTGGAGCCCTGCCCGAGACCCAGCAGCGCGGCGCCGACGCCGATTGCCGACTGTGCCGCAATCGCCTGCGACACCTGCTCGCGCGAATGCTCGCGCAGCGCATGCGCGATCTCGTGCCCCATCACCACTGCGATCTCGTCATCGCTCAGATTGAGCTGCCGGATCAGGCCGGAATAGAACACGATTTTTCCGCCCGGCATGCAGTAGGCGTTGAGTTCCTGGCTGTTGATCACGTTGACTTCCCACTTCCACGCCGGCGCGTCGGCACGGAACACCCGGGTTTGCGGCTCGATGCGCGCCGCTATGGCGCGCAGCCGCTGTTCCATCGCGCGATCGGTATTGAGCGTGCCCTTGGCGCTCGCATCGGCTTTCAGCTTGTTGTAGCTTTGCGCCGCCATCTGCTCGAGTTCCTGCGAGGAAACCAGCATCAGCTGCTTGCGCTGCGCGCCCACCGCCCCGCCCGAGGTGGTCGTCTGGCAGCCGCCGAGCGCCAACGCGGATATGGAGAAGGCCAGCGCCGCCGCGATCCGAAGAATATGCATGATTGTTTCCCAGCGGTATGGGTTGATCGAAGCGTCGCTCCTGGCGCAAACCACGACTTTTCGCGCATTGTTGTCCGTTCGACGACGGCGTTCTGTGCGCTCGCGTACATACCGAGCGCGACATTTCATCTACCCTCGGATTCATCTATGAAACCCATGTCGCGGACACCCGCCGCAATCGCGCAGCCGACTGCTCACGACCTGGCATTGTCCGGCTCGTGGACCGCGCGCGGCATCGGCACCGTCCAGCACCGCCTCGCTTCGTTGCGCGTACCGGCCAAAACGGAGGCCACCGCCGACTTCGCCGGCATCGAAGCCCTGGACACGGCGGGAGCCTGGGTGCTGCAAAAATTGCTGCTGCGGCTGCGCGACCAAGGCGTAGTCGTGACCCCGCGCGGCTTGGACCCGGAGTTCGCCCAGCTGCTGCAAGGTGTGGGCGAGCAGATGGCAGACAGCAAGGATGCGCCCGCCGCAGCTGCGCGCCGCCCCGAGTCCATGCTCGAAGGCGTGGGGCGCAGCGCCGAAGCCGCATTCGAACAGACCGTTGCGCTGCTCGGTTTCGTCGGTGAAAGCGCGGTCGCGCTTGCACAAAGCGTCGCGCACCCGCGGCGGCTGCGGGTGCGTTCCGTCCTGTACAACATTCGCAGCGCCGGATTCAACGCGCTGCCTATCGTCGGTCTGCTGTCGTTCCTGCTCGGGGTGGTGATTACCTACCAGGGCGCGGATCAGCTCAGGCAGTACGGCGCCAACATTTTCGTCGCCGACCTGGTCGGTTTGTCGATGCTGCGCGAGTTCGCGCCCCTGATCACCGCCATCATCATCGCCGGACGCTCGGGCTCGGCCTACGCCGCGCAGATCGGCACCATGTCCGTGAGCGAAGAAATCGACGCCATGCGCACGCTCGGCATGGCGCCGCTGGACGTGCTGGTTCTGCCGAAATTCCTCGCGCTGTTGATTGCGCTGCCGCTGCTGACGGTGTTTGCGGAGCTGCTCGGCGTGTTCGGCGGCATGATCATGGCGCGCGCGCAGCTCGGCGTCGGCTTCGGCGAGTTTCTCGACCGCTTCGTCAAGGCGGTCAGCATCAATTCCTATCTGATCGGCATCTGCAAGGCGCCGGTGTTCGCCGCCATTATCGCGGTGGTCGGCTGCTTCCAGGGCTTTCGCGCCCACGGCGGCGCCGACGGCGTCGGCCGCCAGACCACACGCAGCGTGGTCCAGTCGATTTTCCTCGTGATCGTCGCCGATGCGCTGTTTTCGGTCGCATTCAGCGCATTGGACCTCTGACATGCACGGCGCAGCGCATGCGGACGCCGCGCACAACCCGCCTTTGCACGCAGGCGCCGTGCACGACAACGTCTTGCACGAAGACGCCTTGCACGAAAACGCCTTGCACGAAAACGACAGGGTCATCGAAATCAGCAAGCTGTCGACGCGCTTCGGCGGGCACGTGGTGCATGCCGAACTCGACCTCGAAGTGCGCCGCGCGGAAATATTCGCGCTGGTTGGCGGCTCGGGATCGGGCAAATCGACCCTGCTGCGCGAAATGATTCTGCTGCATCGGCCGGATTCGGGCTCGATCCGGGTGCTCGGCGTCGATCTGCAGACCGCCGGGGAAGATGAAGCTCTGGCGTTGCGCCAGCGCTGGGGCGTGATGTTCCAGCAGGGCGGCTTGTTCGGCGCGCTCACGGTGAGCGAAAACGTCGGCCTGGCGCTGCGCGAGCACACCGAGCTGGAGGACGGGTTGATCGATGAAATCGCGGCCTCGAAGCTCGCCCTGACCGGCCTTGCGCCCGCGGTCGGCGCGCAATATCCGTCCGAACTCAGCGGCGGCATGATGAAGCGCGCATCGCTGGCACGCGCGCTGGCACTCGATCCGGAGCTGCTGTTTCTCGACGAACCGACGGCCGGCCTCGACCCCGAGAGCGCCGGCGGCGTCGACGAACTCGTGCGCAAGCTGCGCGACCGGTTCGGCCTGACCATCGTCATGATCACGCACGACCTCGACCTGCTGTGGCAGCTTGCCGACCGCGTCGCCGTGCTCGCCGAGGGCAAGGTACAGGGCATCGGCTCGATGTCCGAGCTCTCGCGCATGGAGCATCCCGCAATCCGCAAATTCTTCGATGGCCCGCGCGGCAGGGCGGCGCGGGAACAGGAATTGCGGCAGGCGGATACGCCAACCGATAGCAAAAGCGAGAAGCCGCCATCGAAACCAAAGTGAACTATCCGGTAGTCGGCCTGTTCGTGCTGGTCCTTGGCGCG
>JAKAIH010000478.1 GCA_021825225.1 Pseudomonadota bacterium | reverse complement strand
CACCTTTGCCGAACACGAACTCCTGCACGATGCCGAGGAGCGCGAGCCCCCAGGCCAGTCCGAACAGGGTCCAGCCCCAGGCGCCGCGCAGGGTCACCAGCGCGAACGGGGTGTAGGTGCCGGCGATCAACAGATAAATGGAGCAGTGATCGAGCTTGCGCAGGATCGCCTTGGCCCGCCCGCGCAGACTGTGATAGAGGGTGGAGGCGCCGAACAGCAGGAACAGTGCGGCGCCGTAGATGCTGCAGCCGACGATTTTCGATGCATCCCCGCTACGCGCCGCCAGCGCGACCAGCAGCGGCGCCCCTATCGCCGCGAGCACCAGGCCGGCGAGATGGGTATAGCTGTTGAGGCGTTCTCCGCGATACATGGATTTCCCCTCGCGTGCGGATGGGTCTGGCGCGGCAGGAGGGCTCGACCGGCATCCGGCGGGAATCGCGGTCATTATGCGCCACTTGCGCCGCGGCGGAGCGGGGATACAGCTCAGGCCATGCGTCCCAGGGTGAAGTAGAAGCTCGCGCCCGCGTCGGGAACGGCCTCGGCCCAGATGCGCCCGCCGTGCAGCTCGACGATGCGTTTGACGATGGCCAGTCCGACGCCTGTGCCGGGAAACTCGCTTGAACTGTGCAAGCGCCGGAACACCGCAAACAGCTTGTCGGCGTAGCGCATGTCGAAGCCGGCACCGTTGTCGCGGACATGGATGACGGTCTCGCCATCGAGCGCCGTTGCACCGATTTCGATCCGCGGCGCGGCTTTCTTGCCCGAGTATTTGAACGCGTTGCCGATGAGGTTCTCGAAAATCTCGAGCACCAGACCGCGATCGCAATTGACGGTGGGCAGGGCTTCGGCAAGGACCTGCGTTTGCGGATAGGCGCTGCGCTGGTTCGCGACGACCAGTGCGACCAGGGTGCCGAGATCGACCGGCTCGCACTTGAGGCCGCCGCGTCCGGTGCGCGACACGCGCAGCAGGTCGTCGACCATCTCCTCCATGCGCCGCGCATTGGCGAGAACCCGCTCCAGCAGCTGGCGCGAGTCCGGACTCAGGGCGCCGGCCTCGTTGTTCGCCACGATGCCGGCAAACCCGTGGATCGCGCGCAGGGGCGCACGCAGGTCATGGGAAATCGAATACGCGAACGCATCGAGCGCGCGGTTGGCGCGCTCGAGTTCATTCGTGCGTTCGCGCACCCGGGTCTCGAGGTTGTCGTTCAAGGCGCGAATTTGTGCGTCCATGCGCTTGCGCAGGGTAATGTCCGTTATCGTCCCCACCATGCGCAGCGGCTTTCCCGACGGGCTCTTTTCGATGCGGCCGAGGCCGTGCACCCAGCGGCGCGCGCCGTCGTCGTTGCGGACGACTTCGTATTCCAGGTCGAAAACGCCGCTCGCGAGGACCTGGTCGCTGAAATAAGCCGCCAGCGCGGCGCGGTTCTCGCGCGGGATCAGCCTGAGCCAGCCCTGCATGGTGCGCTCATAGGCGGCGTCGATGCCGAACAGGCGATCGAGGACCGCGGAGGAGGTCCAGCGGTCGGCCGGGAGATCGAACACATAGTTGCCCAGCTGTGCGATTTCCTGCGCCTCGCGCAGTCGTTGTTCGCTCGCGCGCAGAGCCTGTTCCGCGTGTTTGCGCGCAGTAATGTCGCGCGCCGAATTGAACAACACCCGCTGGCCGTCGAGTTCGATCGGGTTGCCGCTGATTTCGACGTCGATGACGCTGCCGTCGCGGCGACGATGCCTGGTCTCGAATACCGAGCGCTCCGGTTTCGCGATCTGCTCCTTGACCACGCGCTTGAGATCCTCAGGCGACCACTGCGCATCCCATTTCGAAACATTCGCAGCCATCAGTTCTTCCCGGCTGTAGCCGAGCATGCGGCAGAAGGAATTGCTCACCTCGAGCACGGTTCCATCGTCGTCGAGAATATGGGTGCCATCGCTGGAATTGCGCAGAAACGCGCGGTTGCGGGAGCTTTCCTTCGCCAGCTCGTTCTCGGTCTGTTTGCGTTCGCTGATGTCGCGGACGATGGTGGCAAAGCCGATCAGCGTGCCCTGCTCGTCCTTGATCGCGGCGGCGCTGATCGAAATGTCGATGCGGCGTCCGTCCTTGCGCAGGCCCCATGCTTCGTGGTTGGATATGGGGGTGCCGGCAAGCAGCGCGCGGCGCGCGCGATCCACCTCCTGCTGCAGCTCGGGCGGGGCGAGCATGCTTATGCGGCGGCCGCGCGCTTCGTCGGCGCTGTAGCCGAACATGCGCTCCGCGGTCGCGTTCCATGCCACGATTGCGGTGTCCAGGTCGGTGGCGGCGATGGCGTCGCTCGAGGAATCGACGATGGCGGCGAGCAGGGCGCGATCGGCACGCAGCGTCCTTGACCAGCCCTTCCATAGCAGCATGGATATTCCCCCGGCCAGCGCCAGCAGGACAAGAACCAGTATCACGATGACGGTTGCCAGCACGTGCAGGGGGCGTTCGATCTCCGCCCGGTCGATCTTGGACACCATGACCCAGGGCGTCCCGGCGACTGCATACGAAGCGGCGAGCACCTCGATTCCGCGCGAGTCGACCGCTTCGATCAGATTGTCGTGTGCTGCGATCGCCCGTGCACCCAGGCGGGTCTGGTCGCTGCTCGGAAAGTGGATCGAAAGGGGCGGCGCCGACGGCGAATGGCGCAGGGGAGTGAGGACCAGGATTTCGTCGCCTTGACGCCGCAGCAGGCTGGTCTCGGCCGAGGGGCTAGAAGTCGGCCAGCCCCTGACCAGCGGAAACAGCGCTTTCGCTGCATCGAGTTCAAAAAAAACGATCCCCAGGACCGGCGCCTTCGGGTCGCCGTTCTGGAAGACCGGCTGTGCGATGCCGTAGTCGGGCTGGCCGTTCGGGCCGAGATGCAGATCGGCCACTGTGTGGGCGCGCGTGCGCAGCGCCGCCTCCACCGCCGCCGATTCAGCCGGTGCAAGTGCGCCCGCGGCGCCAGGAGCGACGATGCGCAAGCGGCTGTCCAGTACCGTGATTCCCTGATACTCATACGCCTGTATC
>JAKAIH010000477.1 GCA_021825225.1 Pseudomonadota bacterium | reverse complement strand
GGGTAGAAGATCGGGATGGTGAGCAGGATCATCGCGAGCGAATCCATCACGCAGCCCAGCAGCACGTAGATCAGCAGGATCATGGCGAGGACCAGCAGCGGCGACAGGCCGCTGTGCTGTACCCAGTTGGCAAGTTCCACCGGCATTTGCGACACGGCGAGAGCGGTGTTCAGCATGTCCGCGCCCATGAGCACGAGGAAAATCATGGCGGTGGCCTGGGCCATGCCGGCGGCGCTGTCGATCAGGCCTTTGAGGCGCATGCCTCCGGTAGCCACGGCGAGGATGCCGCAGGCGGCCGCGCCGATCGCCGCTGCCTCGGTCGGGTTGGCCCAACCGCCGTAGATGCCGATGATCACCACCACGAACACCAGCAGCACCGGCGACACCAGCACCAGGCTGCGCAGGCGCTCGGGCCACTCTACGCGCGGGCCGGCCGGGCCGGCGGCGGGCTTGAGCGTGACGATGATTTGCACCACGAGCATGTAGCCGAGCATGGCGATGATGCCGGGCAGTACCGCCGCCATGAACAGCTTGCCGATCGACTCCTGCGTCAGGATGGCGTAGATCACCAGCGGCACCGAGGGCGGGATCATGATGCCCAGCGTGCCTCCGGCCGCCAGCGCGCCGGTCGCGAGCGAGCCCGAATAACCGAAGCGGCGCAACTCGGGCAAGGCCACCTGGCCCATGGTGGCGGCCGTGGCGAGCGAAGAGCCGCAGATTGCGCCGAAGCCGGCGCAGGCCCCGATCGCCGCCATGGCGATGCCGCCTTTGCGATGACCGATGAACGCGCTGACGCAGCGGAACAGCGCCCGGCTCAGGCCGCCGTGCGTGGCGAACTGACCCATCAGCAAAAACAGCGGAATCACCACCAGGTCGTAATTCGACAGCCGGGCGTAGGCGAGATTCTTGAGCGAATTGAGCAGAGGCAGCATATTGCCGTCCGACAGATAGATATAGCCCCCAGCGCCGACCGCGAACATGGCCATGCCGATCGGTATGCGCAGCGCGAGCAGGACGAGCAGGATGCCGAACATGATGAAGCCGACATGCACGCCGCTCATTTGAACTTTCCCGAGGCGAGACGCAGCAGATGGCCGCACATATAGAATCCGGCGACGGACAGCAGGACGAAGCCGGGCACCATCAGCGCCTGCGCGACCCACACCGGCCAGCCCAGCATTGCCGAAGTTTCATGGACCTCTTTCAGTGATGCCGCGCCCACGGCCGTGCGCCAGGCGATCAGCGCGCCGAACAGTCCAATCGTGAGGGAACCGAAAGCATCGAGCAAGGCGACTTTGCGCGGGGCCATATGAGCGGTGAAGAAATCGACTTTGACGTCGCCGTGAATCATGTGGCAATAGGCGAAGAAGCTGGCGGAGGCGAAGGCCGCGCCCATCTGCAGCACCTCGACGTCTCCCGTCAGGGAAAAAGCGAACAACTTGCGGCCGACGATCGAGACGATGGACATGCACACCAGCGCCACAAAGATCAGTCCCCCGCCAATGGCGGCCAGCTTGGATAGTTGCAACAGCGCTCGGCCTACCGGGCCGTATGCGTCGGTGATGGCAGACGGCGAGTACTCTATGCTTGGTTCGTCCGACATGCTTCTCCTCGTGCGCCTATGTTGAGACCGGCGCCAGGCTCGATGGATACTCTGTGGTCTTGCGTCTTTGTTTGTTTGCGGAATGCGGGTAACGCGGCTCGACGCACCCGGAGCCACGCACGCGATCGGCGCCAGCAGCCGTTGCGCTGAAATTCACAGCCTCCTCCTCCACAAATCGCTCGACTCTCATGCATGGAGTCAGATGCAATATATTTCGCGATGCCGTCCTTGCAGCTCCGCGTCCGTGCGCGAGTATGTCGGCATTTTCGCGCCCGATCAAGCGGCATCGCGTTTTGTTTTGCGAAATATAGTGCAGGCCGCCGCAGGGAAGGCTGCAGCAGATTCGCGCCGCATGCAGGCGCCCAATCGAGTCTTTCACATATGCTAAAATCTTTTCATGAATGTGAAAACGGCCGGCCGCACGCTCGACCTGTTCGAAGCCTTCGCGCGTGAAGGCAAACCCTTGTCGCTGTCGCAACTGGCGCGTGCGATCGACGCGCCGGTGTCTTCCTGCTTCGGCATCGTGCGCACGCTGGAGGCGCGCGGCTACCTGTATGAAGTCAAGGCGCGGGCCGGCTTCTATCCGACCAAATTGCTGTTCGAGCACGCGCGCGCGATCGCCAGCCGCGATCCGCTGGCCGAGCGTTTCGTGCCGCTGCTGGAAAAGCTGCGCGACCAGACCGGCGAGACGGTGCTGCTGTCCAAACGCCTCGACCGGCAGGCGGTGTATCTGGCAGTGCTCGATGGCCTGCACAGCATCCGCTACAGCCCGAAGGTGGGCGAGTTCAGGCCGCTGCATGCGAGCGCGAGCGGGAAGGCGCTGCTGGGCGCGCTCGAACCGGCGCTGCGCAATGAATTGCTCGACGGCATGAAGCTGCCGCGCGTGACTTCGCGCACCATCACCTCGCGCGCGGCTTTGGAAGCGGATCTGGAACAGGCGCGCGCGCGCGGCTGGTATGTCACCCACGGCGAAACCGTGGCGGATCTGATGGCGGTGGCGGTGCCGGTGGCGGCGAGCGGCGAAGTCTACAGCGTAGCTCTGGCCGGACCGATGCACCGCATCGAAGGCGCACTCAAGCGCCACGCGAAACTGTTGCTCGAATTGCGGGCGACGCTGGAGGAGGTTGCCTGATGAGCAGGAAGCAGGGGCCGCCGAAGGGCGGAAGAGCGGCACCGGCGCGAGCCGGGGATCTGACCCCGGAGGCGGCGGTATGAGCTGGCTGCCGCTTACGGGCCTCAAGGTTGCGGATTTTTCCGCCTTGATCCCCGGGCCTTTCACTACCGCGATTCTGGCCGATCTGGGTGCCGACGTGATCAAGGTCGAGCCGCCGCGGGGCGACTCGGCCAGAAGCCTGCTGCCGGCCGTGTTTCATGCGATCAACCGCAACAAGCGCTCGATCGCGCTGGACCTCAAGCATGCCGAGGCGAAG